>NZ_MU078696.1:347344-536030 GCF_014078525.1 Nitrosopumilus sp. b3 | reverse complement strand
CTTCTGCTGCTTCTTCTGCTGCTTCTTCTGCTGCTGCTTCTGCTGCTTCTTCTGCTGCTTCTTCTGCTGCTGCTTCTGCTGCTTCTTCTGCTGCTTCTTCTGCAGGTTCAGGATCAGGCACATCAGGTATGCCGTTGCCGTTGCCGTTGCCGTTGCCGTTGCCGTTGCCGTTGCCGTTGCCGTTGCCGTTGCCGTTGCCGTTGCCGTTGCCAGGGTTAGCAAATGCTGGTTCAGATCCGGTAAATCCCCAAGTTAAGAGTAAAATCGATAAAGACAAAATCAGTATCTTAGAGCTAGTCGTGGCATCAGATTGAGTCTTCAATGTAGATATTATAGGACTAATTTAGATAATGAACTTCTGTTTGTAATTCAATTACATACATTTTTCATCAATATTGAATTTTTGTAAAGATCATTCAGTTGAGGCAAATTTAGAGCGTGATTTTGCATTCTCTTTTTTTATAGGGATTTGATAGTTTTTTGGTTTTTTTGGCAACTGGATACTAAATGTTGTAGGATTATTTCTTACAGAGATTTTACCTTCGTGGGCATCAATTATACTCTTACAGCTAGACAATCCCAGACCGGTACCTGTCTGCTTTGTAGTGAATAACGGCTCAAATATTTTATCCAAATCATCGTCTGGGATGCCTTTTCCAGAGTCCTCAACTTCAATAATTACATCATCATCAGTTTCAATAATTCTAAATGTGATTTTTCCATCATCATTAATTGCATAGCATGCATTATTTACCAAATTTGTAAGAATAATCTCAAGCTTGTAAGGATCACATAAAATCATGCAGTCATTGTCAGGAATAGAAATTTTTACGCCATAAGGAATTTTATTATTTTTTATTGTGGATTTAATTATAGACAACAAAGAGCATTTTTCACGTTTTACTTCTGTTACGCTAACATAATCTAGAACATCATCTGTTTGGTGTGTAATTCTCTCAACTGCGCGCCCAATACGTTCAAAATTTTTCAGTAAACTATCATCAAGAGTATTTTTAGTTTTAATTTCAATAATTTCAAAACTATTTTTTATGACAGATAGAGGGTTTCTAATATCATGAGCAAATCTGGTAGCAAGACTTCCAATTGAAGACAATCTTTCTTTTTCAATAATTTTTTTATGCAATTCTGCAAGGTCATTTGACATAATATTGATGTCTCTTCCTAATTCAGAAATTTCATCATTTCCTTTTTCTGGATACAGTACAAAATCACCCTTTGCTATAGAGTGAGTTACATTTCTGATTTTATTAAGAGGGTTAGAGATGGATCTTAAAATTAAGAATCTGATTACAAGTGCAGTTAATACAAATAGATTTAATGCAATTACAATACTCCAAGTGACTTCAGTGACTAGCAAATCAATGTATTCTTGTCTTTGATCAATGTTACCTGATGTCAATTCAATGGCATGATCAATTTCAGCATTCATTTTATCAAAAGAAGAATTAAAATCTTGATTTAGTTGCAAGATTTGAAATCCAGATACACCAGAGGCTTTCAATTGTATCATTTTATTTGAAATGAATAAAAGATCATTCCATTTTGTAGCTAATTCCTCAGTAGTGTTGATTTCATCATCATAATTTTCAATCATAAGATTAGAATATTTCGAGAATGAATCATTGAACAAAGATTTTGCTTGCTCTATTTTATAGAAATTAATCTCAAGGATTTCCTCTAATTCGCGATATTCATTTTCCCCAGTATTACGAGTTTCATCTTCAATTAACACAATCTCCATTGTTATTGCAGATAGTTGTGTTGATGCATAACGCATATCCTTTAAGGTATCTAAAACAGGCAAGGTCTCAGAACTGATACTAGAAAATGAATCTTGAAGTTGTTTTGTATTCATTATAGAAACAAAAGAAATCATACCTACTAGGGCAAACAAAACGATAACTTCCAGTACCAATTTAGTCCTAATCTTCATGAAATTAATGCCTGATTTTAAAAACTAAAGAGTAGCTTGTCGAAAGTAAGCTGGCATAAATAACATATTTCATAAAACAATAATGAATTATAGGCACAAATATTTGAAGAAAAGCCATTATTGTTTGTGAATAATGTAAACACATCTAATGATATAGCAAAAATGACGTAAAAGTTCCATATGCAGGTTCAAGATATCTCCCTAGACGATGATGTTAATCAAAGTGAAGAGCATGATGAAATTACTATTCTTCGAGATTTTGGTTTAGAGGAAGATGAGGCACAAACGTATGTGGGATTAGCACAATTGGGCTCAGTCAAAGCAAGTGAGATTAGCGCATTTACAAAAATTGACAGAGTTAGAACATACAAAATATTAGAGAATTTAAAAAATTTAGGATTTGCCACATCGACCCTTTCATCACCAATAAAATTTTCTGCAAATGAACCAGAAAGTATTCTCAAGGATATAATTTTAAAACAAAAACAAAAAGTTGAACATTTAGAAAAAAATAGTTCACAGTTTTTAAAAATTTTATCACGTTTAAAATTAAATGAGCCTCAAGTTGGGCTTCCAAAATTAACTATAGTTTCCAATAGAAATAACATCTATGATCAAATGGCAAAAATTATCGAAGAGACAACAGACAGGTTATTCGTAGTAGTAACACTTTCAGATATTATTCGAATGTATTATACTTCAATTCCAGAAGTTATCAAAAAAGCAACAAAAAATAATACAAATATCAAATTAATGACAGGACCTGAGCTATTAACAAAACTAGAATACATTAAAAGATTAGGCATCAATAAATTCAAAATTGTAACTCTTCCATCACCAGGGCGATTACTATGCAGTGAATCTCAAGTATTAATGTCAGGCAACACATCATCTCAAGAAAATAAAAACATCAATGATGAATCAGTTATGGTAACAAACTCTAATGATATAATTAAAAACATGCAAAGTTTGTGTGAATTTCTTTGGGAATCAGGGGAAGATATTGTAATTGAAGAAAAAAATAATAAAAAAGAAAAGAAATCACAAAAACAATCAACAATTCTAGTAGTAGATGATGATTCAGATGCAGTAAATATTTTTGCAGACTATTTGGAGATAAAGGGCGTCTCATCAGTTGAAAGATGCACTTCTGGGAAAAAGGCAATTGAGAGATTCAAGAAGTTACGTCCAGAGGCAGTATTTCTGGATATCATGATGCCTGATGTTGATGGATTTTATGTTCTAGAAGAGATTCGCAAGATTGAGCCTAAAGCAAAAATCATCATGGTTACAGCAGACAAATCTCCAGCAACAACAAAAAAACTCAAAGAAGTAAAACCCACAGATATTATCTACAAACCTTATGACATTGAACAAATTACAAGGTGTTTAAAATAAAATTCAATCAAAGAATTCTTCTCCTACCGTTGGCCATCACACTATTTGTCACATTAGCTACCACTCAAGGATATTCACAATCAACTGAAAATGGAATAACATGGCAGATAATCTATCTATCAGATAAAGGATGTAATGTTTCTGAAGATCGTAAAGTTCTAGACATGACAGGAATTGTTGAAAAGTATTTTGCAATGTATAAAATAACTAATCAAAAAATAGATTCAGAATGTCTGTTTCATGGAGAATTTTTTGATAAAACATTTTCAGAAGTTAATTTGAACATTCTAGTTTTTGATGACAAAATTGGACAGGATTTATTTCTAAAATATGGATACAATGGTCTGTATGCACATTTTGGCTCACTTCGAATAGATAATCATGTAATTATGGCTACAACCCCTCCACAATTTAGCTCAGCATATGAGCATACTGAATTTCCTTGGTCATTGTCAGAAAAATTATCTCAATTCATTTTATCTTACCATGGATATAATCCCGGTTCAATAGTAAGAATTCTTGATTTTAAATCAGATTATGAACAATGTGTTAAAAGAATTGTAGCTGATGAAAAATGTGACAATATGATTGCAGAAATACATTCAGATGTAACAGGAGAAGATTTTTCAGTACTTGCACCAATTCCTGAAATAACGAATCAAAAATCAATAAAATATCTACCAGATGATCTATACTCATCGCATGTGGTTAAAGAAGTCTTACGTAAAATTACAAATTGGTGGGTGAATGGAATAATTGATGATCAGATGTATTTGGATTCAATTAAAGAGATCATAGATGTTCGAATTAAAAATAATAAAGAAGTCAATACTGTAGAATTAGAAATTCCCAATGGATTTTCAATTCTAAGTTTTTCAAATAAAAAGATACAAAATAATTTCGATGAATCAGAAATAATTACTTCAGAAAGTAAAATTCATAGTGTCTTAGAGTATGTTCCATTTGACACAGAATCACTACCAACAGATTCAGAACCATCAGAAATTCCAATTTGGTTCAAAAATAGGGCAGGGTTATGGGAGCAAGAAAAAATTGGCGATAGGATATTTTTTGATGGAATGACAGCATTAATTCAAAACGGTGCAATAATAGAAAAATAATTTCAGAATCATCTTAGTCAATTATTTTGTAAAGATCTATTCAACTCAGATAATCATTTTAAAGGCAACTAAATGAACAAAAATGTGCAACTAGAAAACTATCTCAAAGCAGGAAAAATTGCTGCAGAGGTAAGAGAAATGGTCAGAGTAAAAGACTGGATTGGGAAATCAGTATATGATATTTGTGAAGAAGTAGAAAGTGAGATCAAAAAACGAGGGGCAAAATGTGCGTTTCCAGTAAATGCAAGTATTAATGAAATTGCTGCACATTACACGGCTGAGCCAAATGATCCTATTACAATCAAAGATACAGATTTGGTAAAAATTGATCTTGGTGCTCAAATTAACGGGCACATTGCAGATACGGCAGTTACTGTCTGCTATGATGCTCAATTTGACGGACTCGTTCAGGCAGCAGAAGAAGCCCTAGGTAATGCAATGTCGATGATCAAAGTAGGAGTAAAGGCAAGCGATATTGGGCGTACAATTGAGACCACAATTAAACAAAGAGGGTATAAACCAATTGCAAATCTCAGTGGACATTCATTAGAACAATATACAATTCATGCTGGAAAATCAATTCCAAATATTTGGTCAATTGGAGGATTTTCACTTTCAGATAATTCAGCATATGCATGTGAGCCATTTGTCACCACGGAGCAAGGTGGAGGATTTGTCAGGAATGGACAAATTAAAAATATTTTTGCAATAAATTCAAGAAAGAAAATAAAAGATCCAGAAGCTGACAGACTACTTGATTTTATCTGGCAAGAATTCAACATGCTCCCATTTGCATTAAGATGGATTACAAAGGAATGGGAAGAAAAACAAGCAAGAGAATTACTAAATATTTTGATAAAAAAGAAAGCAGTTCAAGCATATCCTATTCTAATCGAGGTTAATGAGCAGAGAGTAGCTCAGGCAGAACATACGTTTATCCCATTGGAAGATGGAGTGACAGTAACTACAAAGGCACCATAGAGTAAATTGAGCGAAGAAGTAAGACCATGTCCAAAATGTGGCGGGTTTATGTTTAAAGAACAAGGAGAGGCAGTTTCATGGTTTTGCCCATCATGTAACCTGAAATTTAGAACAAAGTAATTCAGATTTATTGCTCTAGGGTTTCACCAAAAATTTTCTCAATCATCATCATCCCGTCACATGAAGTACATTTTGAGCAACGAGAAAATAAAACATCACCATCAGAATATTTTCTTTTTACTTCCGTTCCACATTTAGAGCATTTTTCAATAGTGTATTCTAAAGTAATTTTTTTCTTTTTGAACATCTTATGGCACTCCACCGGTATTACCCACACCTATTATCACAATTGATTGACCTTGAGTGGTGTTCTCTCGAATCATTTCATTTACTTGCCCACGTACATCATCAGCAGTATCTGCAATTTCTTTTGTCATCAATGTTATTGCCTCTTTGACTGATTGTTTTACGACAATAGAAAATACAGGAATATTTTTAGATGTAGCAATTGCCTCAATTTGAAATTTTTCAGTTCCAATCCCACCGATTGCAGCACCAAATCCTCTTGCCACAGTTGCAGAATCCTCACCTTCCATCTTTAATGCAGCATCAATCATAATTATTGCATCAATTTTATTTTCAGAAACAATTTTTTCCAAACCATCTGCAGGTCGCCCAACAGTAGAACCAGGACCATCAGCCTTGACAAGAAACAATTTTCTTCCTTCAAATTCAGATTTTACAAGTGATGTTTGAAATGCAATTGTCTCTTTTTGGTTTTCTAACATCATTTTTCCAACAACCATTGGACCAATTCCATCACCCACTGGTTGACCTTTTTTAAATACAGGGATTGCTTCTTTCATTGCCTCAGATTGCTCCATAATAAAAGGGAGAATCATCTGTAACGGCAAAATTAACGGATAATTGTTTTGTTTTTTTGCAGTAAGATACATGTGATTAATTATTTTGTAAATCATTTGCAAGGATGAAGCAATTTCAAGTAAAGTTTGAACTTTACTCAATTCAATATCACTCATTTGAGGAGAAAGAGATCTTACATGTTCTCTAGTATAGTCTTCTCTAGATCTGACAATATGTTGGACTTTGTCAACAATTCCATTAGGATCCATTTCAACAGGCATTATTGTAAAATAATCTATGAACCGGTTAATCTTTGCAGTTGGATCATCAACGGGTTTCAAATTTTTGTTAACATAATTAATCAATTCATCTCTGGATTCACTTCGAAATCCATCAAGTTTTTTAATTCCTTTTTTAATTTCACCTGATGTCACATAGAGTTGAATTCGCTGACCATAAAACACAAAAAAGAAAATTGGAAGAATCCAAATCAGCATCATCAGGGGGTTTGTATCATCACTCATTGCAAAAAGTTGATCAAAATCAAAATTTGTAAAATTCACTAAACTCATCGATCGTCAAATCTAAATTAAATGATTCGTCTCATAGTCAAAATCTATCAAAAAATTAGAAAAAATAGTACAGGAGACTAAAAAATTGGCGAGTGCTTTTATTATAGTTCAAATACAAAAAACCTGAATATGCCACAAACAAAACCTATTGTAAGCGTGGAAAACGTTGTAGCCTCAGCTTCTGTGGACCAGAAGATGGACTTGAATGAAATTACAAAAACATTTCCAGATGTGGAATATCATCCGGATCAATTTCCAGGTCTAGTTTTTAGATTAAAGACACCAAAAACGGCAACATTGATTTTCACTTCAGGAAAAATGGTATGTACTGGTTCCAAATCTGAAGATATGGCAAGAAAGGCAGTAAAGACAGTTGTGCAAAAACTTCGAAAAGGAGGAATTAAAGTAAAAAAAGATGCGACTGTACAAATTCAAAATATTGTAGCATCAATTAATCTGGGTGGAAAAATCCATTTAGAGCAAGCAGCACGAACATTACCTAGAAGCATGTATGAACCAGAACAATTTCCAGGTCTTATTCACAGAATGCTTGATCCTAAGACAGTGATTCTGTTATTCTCATCAGGAAAACTTGTCTGCACAGGAGCAAAGCAAGAGCCAGATGTATACAGATCTGTCAATAACTTGCATGCATTGCTAGAAGAAAAGAACCTAATGATTTATGATTAATCATAAATCAAATCTATTTTCATTAATTTTTCTAATTTTGTCAAAAACACATTTGCTTTTATACAAATTTTGAAATAAGAAACATCCAATTCGGAACAAAATGGTTCCCAAAGAACCTACTTTAAAAATATGGATAAAGAGGAGGTAATTTGGACTCCTCTTCAAAATTAAGTTATTTAATTGGACTTCCCAATGGAACATCCTCATTAACTGTCAACCAAAAGGGCTTATCATCAACATCAGCTGCCAATAGCATTGCATTTGATTCAACACCTGCCATTTTTTTTGGCTCCAGATTTGCAATTACAATTACGGTCTTTCCCACAATATCTTCAGGTTGATAATACTGAGCACCGCCAATTATCACATCTCTCTTATCATCATTTCCTAAATCAATTAGACCTTTGATGATTTTTGATTTACCCTCAATCGGCTCAGTTGAAATAATTTTTGCAACTCTAATGTCTAGTTTTGCAAAATCATCATATGTTATAGACATGATAAACACTAATTATTCCTGTTAAAATAAATTCGCATTTACTGCAATTCCTTTTTGTCTATTCCACTAGTTTCAATTTCATATCTTAATACAGCAGGAAGTTCCATGTACTTTTTGTTAACCAGTGCAATAATCTGATCTTCTGGAACATTAACTTTTTTCAACAGTTTCCCACGCTGATGTGCATACGCATTTTTCCAAAAGCCAGATCCGTCTAGCGTTCCAATTTTTGGCATGTATTTTGTGGGTTTCATTTTTTTCAAATTTTAAGTGACTGTGACGGAAGAATGGCAAACGCCATTGGAACTGGAGTTACTGTTCCGGATTTTAGGCATGTTGCCCATCACAGTCTACATTCCATGCAGTTGGAATCTAATATATTTAATGCGGCAGGAATGATTTTGTACATGGCTACAATTGATGTAAAAGTAGAGATTAATGCCACACCTGAGAAAGTTTGGGAGATAGTTTCAGATATTGACAATGAGCCAAAATTTTGGAAGGGAACTAAAGAAGTCAAGAATTTATCAAAAGAGGGAGACACAATCAAGAGAGAAATAACTATTGCCTTTAGGGATCAAAAATGCCTTCAAGATGTTAAACTAGAACCTAAAAAGAGAATAGAGGCAAAGTTCACAAAAGGCATCATTAATGGTGAAAAAATTGTATCAATTATTCCAAATGAAGACAAAACAATCCTACGAACTGTATGGGATATTAAACTAACTGGAATGATGGGGGTGTTTACAGGCATGATAAAAAACCACATCAAAAGTGGAACAGAGCAAGCAATGCAAAGTATCAAAGAAGAGATTGAGCGGTAAATAGATGGAACTTATTTTTGAGATTTTTAATTATTCATTAATTGTTATTTTAATTGGAATTTGCGGTGCATGGGTTTTTCTAATAAAATCCATGGTGGACTCGTTTAGATTGACCCCATATCTAGATAAATTTGAAAATATATCAGAATCTTACCCCAAAGTATCAATAATTCTTCCAGCAAGGAATGAAGAGGAGTTTATCGGTAAATGTCTTGACTCGTTAATTGATCAAGATTACAAAAATTATGAAATCATAGTAATTGATGATTCATCAGATGACAATACACAAAAAATTATTTTTCAATATGCAGAAAACCATTCCAATGTAATTCCAGTTATTGCAAGACCAAAACCTGAAGGATGGATGGGAAAAAATTGGGCATGCATGGAGGGATATAAAAAAGCAACAGGAGAACTATTGTTATTTACTGATGCAGATACAAAGCATTCTAGAAATGTAATCTCATTATCAGTTGCACATTTAATTTCATTTAATCTGGATGCGTTATCTGCAATTCCTAAAATGCTAACATTTGATTTTTGGACTAAAGTTACACTTCCAATGATTTCCACATTTTTACACAGCAGGTTTTCTGCATTGAATGTAAACAATCCAGAAAAAAAGACAGGGTATTTTTTTGGGAGTTTTTTCATTTTGAAAAAAGATACATATGAAAATGTAGGTATGCATGAAGGAGTCAAACACGAAATAATTGAAGATGGTGCACTTGGCAAAAAAGTCAAGGAGTCAGGACATAAAATGAAGATGGTAAGAGGAGACCATTTAATTGAAGCCGTATGGGCAAGAGACAAAAACACATTATGGAATGCTCTAAAAAGACTAATGGTCCCACTTTATCTTCAAAGTGCAAAGATTGCAATTGGGATCTTCTTTGCTGTTGCATTTTTGTTGTTTGTACCATTCCCAATTTTTGCAGCATCAGCATTCATTCCAGCAGAAGAAATATCTTCAAGAATTCTTTGTATTTCTGCAGGAATAGCATCACTGTTAATCTACATAGGAGCAGTAATTGAGGCAAAGATGGGCCTACATCTAAGATTAGTTGACGCAATGTTTGCGCCATTAGGTAGTTTGGTTGTAGTTTTGGGATTTCTAAGTGGATTATTGCAAGCAAAAAGAAGTGAATCAGTTATGTGGAGAGGCAGAAGTTATTCTATGAAAGATCACACTCAAAGTTCCATCAGCATATAGTAAACCTTTTAGATACAAAACGGAAAAATAAAATTCTCATGGACAAGTCAGGAATTCTTGTTGGCAGTGCAATGGGTGCTGCAATTGTATTAGTGCTAGTCACAGTGTTATTTATTTCACCTCCAGAATCAGTAAAACCAGAAATTATAGTTAGTAATGGACATTCACCAAGTATAGTAGGTGAAGCAACACCAATTTATGCAAAAAAATTATCCTTAATTGAAATTTTTGAAAAGTCAGAACCAGGAGTAGTAAGAGTTAACGTACAAAGAAGCGAAACAGCAGACATTGCAAATGGCGTAGGCTCTGGATTTGTTTTTGATAAAATGGGACACATCATTACCAATGCACATGTTGTAAGTGGTGCAAATAAAGTGGTGATAACATTTCTTGATGGAAGATCATACAATGCAGAAATTATCGGGTCAGATGAATTTACAGATATTGCCGTAGTTAAAGTCAATGCAGATTTGGAACTGTTACATCCATTATCACTGGGGGACTCTTCTAATCTCAAAGTGGGTGAGCAAATAGCGGCGATTGGAAATCCATTTGGACTTTCAGGTTCTATGACTGCAGGGATTGTAAGTCAATTAGGTAGATTATTGCCATCAGGAAATGGGTACTCCATTCCAGATGTAATTCAAACAGATGCAGCAATTAATCCAGGAAACTCTGGAGGGCCATTGCTAAATATGCGGGGAGGAATAGTCGGAATAAATACAGCAATTCAATCAGCCACTGGTGAATTTACAGGGGTTGGATTTGCAATACCTTCGCAAACTGTAGCAAAAATAGTCCCAATAATTATTGATAAAGGCGAATACAAGCACCCATGGATTGGAATTTCAGGTAGAGATATTGATCCAGACTTGGCAAAAGTTTTGGAGTTAAAGGATGCAGTAGGATTCATGGTAGTAACAGTTGTCGAAGATAGTCCCGCATCAAAAGCAGGTTTGATTGGATCAGATAAAACAATCGAGGTTGACGGAATTAGTTATGCAATTGGAGGAGACATTATACTTGCAGTGGATGGAACAGAAGTTAGAAAAATTGATGATATTTTGATACACCTTCAGAGAGCTAAAAGCATTGGGGATGAAATGGTTTTAGAGATTTTAAGAGACGGTAGAACAACAAATGTAACAATTGTTCTTGAAGAAAGGCCAAATGGCAATTAACATAACACAAGAATAAATACTTCTAGTCAGGAATGATTCTGTTGAACGAGCTTGTCTTAAACTCTGAGAGTTTAAACAAAGTTTTAGAGAATAAGACTATATCTCGTGAGAATATTTCTGAAATTTATCAAAATGCAGTAAATGATCCGACTGAGCTTTTTTCAGCAGCCCAGAATCTAAGAGAGAAATTTAAAAAAAACACAGTTACATTTTCAAAAAAAGCATTTTTCAATATCGTAAATCTATGCAAAGATACTTGTTCGTATTGCACTTACAAATCAGAACCAGAAGAAGAAAAACTATCTTTAATGTCAAAGCAGCAAATTTTAGAATTATTACAACTTGCAAAAAAATACAGATGTGTTGAAACACTTTTTGTTACTGGTGAGCAGCCAGAGCAAAAATATCAAGAAGCTCGTGACTGGTTAAAAGAAAATGGATTTAAAACAACTGCAGAATATCTTATTCATTCATCAGAAATTGCTTTAGAGTTAGGACTATTCCCACATACCAATGCAGGGAATTTGAATTTTGAGGAAATGAAAGAATTGAAAAAAACAAATGTGTCAATGGGGATCATGCTTGAAAATATTAGTGAAAGGCTAACGGAAAGAGGGATGCCCCATCATCTTGCAGCAAGCAAAAGACCAAAGGCAAGGATGCAGGTGTTAGAAAATTCTGGAAAACTAGGCATTCCTATGACTACAGGGATTCTTGTAGGAATAGGTGAAACCATAGAGGAAGTGATTGATTCAATTTTAGCAATCAGAGAGCTGCATAGAAAATATGGAAACATTCAAGAGATTATTTTACAAAACTTTCAGCCAAAGTCAGACACCAAAATGAAAAATGAGCCATCAGCTGATGAAAAATATTTCAAAACAATTGTTGCACTATCACGAATAATAATGCCTGAAATGAACATACAGATCCCTCCAAACTTGTCTCCAAAATCATATCAAAGTTTCTTGTCAGTTGGAATAAACGATTGGGGAGGAATATCACCGCTAACTCCTGATTTTGTCAATCCAGAATTTGCATGGCCGGAAATTAGTAAAGTTGATAGTGATTCCAAAAATGCAGGATTTGAATTAAAGTGCAGATTCCCAGTATACCCAGAATTTGTGTCTTTTATTAGTAAAGAGTTAAGAGATAAGATGGCAGTGATTGAAAATGAGGAAGGATTGGTAAAGGAGGAATATTGGAGATGACAACCAACATAGAACCACTTTTGAAAAATGCAGATCCAGTCATATCTGAAATTCTAAACAATGCATTATCAGATAAGGAAATATCGGCTCAAGAAGGTTTAGAATTATACAAAACTAACGGAATTGATTTTCATCTAGTAGGATTAGTCGCAGATGAAATTAGAAGAAGAAGAGTAGGAGATATCGTATCATACGTGGTCAATAGAAATATCAATTTCACAAATGTCTGCATTAAACAGTGTGGATTTTGTGCATTTAGTAGAGATTTTCGAGAAGAAGAAGGGTATTTTCTTCCTACTGAAGAAATAGTTCGAAGAGCAAAAGAAGCCCACCAGTTAGGAGCAACCGAAGTTTGTATTCAGGCAGGATTGCCTCCAGACATGAAAGGGAATCTTTATGAGAATATTTGTAGTGAAATCAAAAAAGAGATTCCAGATATTCACATTCATGGATTTTCTCCTGAAGAGATTCTATATGGTGCATCAAGATCAGAAATATCAATTGAAGAATTTCTAAAAAGAATGAAAGAGGCAGGGGTAGACACACTTCCAGGAACATCAGCTGAAATCCTTGATCAAAAACTAAGGGATGTGATTTCTCCAGGAAGAATAACAGTTGAGAATTGGGAAAAAGTGATCAAAAGTGCTCACAGGATGGGGATTAACACCACATCAACTATGATGTTTGGGCATTTAGAGACACTTGAACAAAGAGTAAACCACATTGTAAAATTAAGAGAAATTCAAAAAGAGACAGGAGGATTTACTGAATTTGTCCCTCTAAACTTTATCCATACTGAGGCACCAATGTACAAACACCAACTACATGAAGGGATAAGACAAGGTGGGAGTGGAAACGACGTATTGCTAACACATGCAGTTGCAAGAATAATGTTAAACAATTCAATAGATAACATACAAATGTCATGGGTCAAAGAAGGACAAAAAATGTCACAGTTATTACTAATGTGGGGTGCAAATGATTTTGGCGGTACACTCATCAATGAAAGTATTTCAACATCTGCAGGATCAGAACATGGGCAATTATTAAGACCAAAAGAAATCAGAAGGATGGTGAAAGAAATTGGAAGAATACCAGCAGAAAGAAACACCAATTATAAAATTCTAAAAAAGTTTGATTCAGACAAAGAAGTAGATGAGGAATTAGACAGAGTATCAGATGCATCACAATTTGGATCTTATGTAGAATTGATAAAAATTAATAAATTCAAATATAAAAATCCAAGAGAAAAGTAAATGTCTGCCTTAGATGAGGCATTAAATCATTCAAAGAATGTTGGAATCGATGAATGTGAAGTAATTGTTTTGAAAAAAAATATCACAACGGTACGCATTACAGATTCAGAAATTTCCGAAACAAAACAAAACTTTGATGAAAGTTACGGCATTAGATTAATTCACAAAAAGAAAATAGCATCAATTCAGACTACTAAACAACATGAAATTAAAGACATCATTGATGAATCACTAAAAACACTGACAAATCTTAGACCAAGAGAATTTTGGGAAGGGTTGCCATCGAAAGTTCAAAGAAGACAGATAGATGGAACCTATGACGAAAAACTTGAAGAGATATCAGGATCAAATGCAATGGATATCGCTCAATCTATGATAAATTCAGCAGATAGTGATAAAATTAATACGATTACAGGTTCACTAAATATAGTTTCAGATAACTTTGAGATTGAAAACTCTAATGGCTTGAATCTCAAAGAAAAGGCCACATACATTTCGGGAATAATTAACGCAGAATCAGAATTTGGAACAATCCCAGTATCAGGAATAGGACATGATAGTTGTAGGACACTATCACATTTTTCAGCTGAAAGAATCGGGGCAGATGCAAAAAAAATGTGTTTAGGATCAATAAATCCACAAAAAATTGATTCGGATGTTTATTCAATAATTTTTGAACCGTATTCAGTAGGGGAATTATTGGCATTTGTTGTAGCAGCAAATTTTAATTTTAAAACATTTACAGAAAAGAAAAGTTGTTTTTCAAATAATTTTGATAAACAGATTGCAGTAGAGCAGATTAGTCTCATAGATGATCCACATGTATTAGAAGGCATAGGGACAAAATCTGTTGATGATGAGGGAATTGAAACAAAGAAGCAAAGTTTGATAGATAAAGGATTTTTCAAGAGTACATTTTCAAATCTTTTTGATAGCTACAAAGAAAGTGAGCAATCTTCTGGAAATGGATTACGTCTTGGTTCACCATTGGGAAAAAGTTCAGAGCCAATCCCAATTGCAGCACCGCATAATCTAAAAATTAATCCAGGTAAAAGTTCTCAAGAAGACATGATCAAAGACACTAAGCGGGGATTACTAGTTGGCAGGTTATGGTATACATATGCAGTAAATCCAATCAAAGGAGACTTTTCATGTACTGCAAGGAGTGGTATCAAGATAATTGAGAACGGCAAAATAAAAGGACCTGGAAAATCAGTTCGGATAATTCACAATCTTTGTACTATGCTAAAAAACATCACAGAGATTGGGAATAATCAAAGAAATGTCATTCAATGGGCATCACTACCGTCAATTACACCATCATTAAAGTCAGAAAACATTTCAGTAAAAACAATCTAAGGATAAAAACTAGGCATAAATTAATTAAAAAATGCAAATATTAGATATAAAATATAGCCTGCAGCAATACAGCATCCCATGATACGATTAATTACTTGGGTTTTCAGTGCAATTAACAACGAAAGGCTGAATATGATCATAATTGCATAATCAATGAAAACATCAGGCGCAATCATTACACCTCCAAGTGTTGCACCCACACCCATAATCATCAAAATATTGTAGATATTACTACCAATGATATTGCCAATTCCAATATCTCCATGTCCTTTTTTTATGGCAATGAGTGAAGTGATCAATTCTGGCAGAGATGTTCCAATGGCAATCACAGTCAAACCAATAATTTTTTCAGACAATCCAAATTCTTGAGCTAAAATCACTGCATTGTCGACAGTTAGAATTGCACCAACATACAAAAAAACAACCCCTATCCCAATTAACCCAAAAGATTTCAGGTAAACATTATTCTTGGTTGGTTCAGTAGTCTCTGTATTTTCTTCTCTATGTTTCATTGCATCTTTGAATGTATAGTATCCAAAAACACCCAACCCAACAAGTAGTAAAATTCCATCATAAGAAGAGATCTTGCCATCAATTGAAATTAAAATTAACAAAATAGAAACTCCAAGCATAATTGGAATTTCTTTTCTTAAAACAGACTTGCTTACTGCAATTGGAACGAGAATTGCGGCAATTCCAATAACCATTCCAACATTTGCAATGTTACTTCCAACTATATTTCCCAAAATTATTGCACTGTGTTCACCAGCTGCTGCAACACTTGCTGCTAGTTCAGGAGTTGAAGTACCATATGCAACAATGGTCATGCCGATTACAAGATTACTAATTCTAAATTTTTTGGCAATTGTAACACCACCACTAACTAACCAGTTCCCTCCAAAACACAACATAACTAATCCAGCTACGGTCAATATGGCATTGATTACTATATCCACAATTGAGTTTCCAAGTATGATGGTTTAAACTCAGTGATTTACTATAATTTCACAATTCTAGCAATTCAAGTTAATTTTGAAAATTTTTGAGGCTTAAAATAAACACGGAATTATTCAGAATCAGGTATCTTTTTGGGATTTCAGTGCAGAGTGCACATGATCAATGATCTTCAAATAATCAGCCCTAGGCTCTGTGCTAACCATAAACAATTCATTGGAATTTATTGGAATGCTAATCAGTGTGACTTTTTCATATTCTGTAATAGAAGATGTCTCTTTACCAATTTTGTAAGCCAAATTAGTGTAGAGTTCTCTTTTTTGTAATGCATAGTGAATTGACATTTTTACCTCATCTTCAGACAATATCCCCTCTACGTTCTCTTTGTGCCCTCCAGTTACTAGCTCACCTTTGTTATTTGCTACACCGGCAAATCTTACTTGTGAATCTAAAGCAAGGACTTGTTTTGATAGTTCATCATAATTTGTTGCCATTTTTCATCAATCCTTTTTCTTTTTAAATAGGATTTCATCTTTTTCTTGCAACTCATCAGTATAATCATCCATATCCAACATGAATTCTTCTTCATCAGAATATGCAGATTCTGCATGCTCACTGATGTCAAGGCCGACATCTTCAACTTCTGGAGATACCCTAATACCAATTAGATGCTTCATTACTTGCAGAATTATCCAAGTTCCACCAAAGCCCATAGCGGCTGCAACACCAACACCTACTGCTTGAATCCATAATTGATCAGGATTTCCAAATATCAATCCATCAACACCGCCGGGATTAATCGCAGTGCTTGCAAAAATTCCGATTGCAAGTGCACCTACAATTCCTGCAACTCCGTGAACAGAGCTTACATCAAGTGCATCATCAATCTTTAATTTTTCTTTGAATAGTACTACTCCGGAATAAGATATCACACCAATTGCAATACCAATTACAAATGCATGTTCTGCACTTACAAATCCAGATGCAGGGGTAATTCCAGCAAGACCTGCAATTGCACCATTAATTGTTGCAACAACAGATGGTTTTCCTGTTCTAATCCAAGAAAGACCAGCCCAAATTAAAGCAGAAACAGAAGAGGCCATGTGAGTAACAATCACAGTGTTTCCTGCAACACCACCTGATGCAGAGAGTGCACTTCCTGCGTTAAAGCCAAACCATCCAAGCCACAACAATGAAGAGCCAAGAACTGCTAGCGGAATGCTATGAGGAATCATAATTGCTGGACCATAATGTCTTCTTCTTCCAAGTACAAGTGCAGCAGCAAGAGCTGCCATTCCCACACTAGTGTGAATTACGATACCTCCTGCAAAGTCGACAACACCAAGTTGGGATAACCAACCACCGCCCCAGACCCAGTGGACAAGAGGATAGTAAATCAGCATAGACCATGCAGCGATAAATATGATAAATGAGCTAAACTTCATTCTTTCAGCAATGGTTCCTGTAAGTAACAAAGGAGTAATTGCTGCAAACATTAATTGGAATTTTACAAATAACACACCAGGAATTGTTGGTGCATATTGTTCTAATGGGGCATCAGAAGGAACACCTTTGAGAAATACCCAATCCATATTTCCAACCAGACCCATAGTAGAATCACCAAATGATAAACTAAATCCAAATACGAACCACATTACACTAAGTAATGCCAAGCCAAAGAAGATCTGCATGAAAATTGATGCTGCATTCTTTTTTCTTAATAATCCAGATTCAAAGAGACCTAATGCAGGGATCATTAAAAGTACAAGACTGCCAGCTACGAGCATCCATGCTGTATCCCCAGAATCAAGTACCATTATCCAAAGTATTTAATTTAAAACTAATAACAATGTCGAAAATCGATTATCAATTGATAATCATTTAGTTATCAAAATCAGAAATTATATTTGTGTAATCGACAATACCATAACTAAATGCTCAAAATTGAAGTCATATTAGGCGAAAATGATGTAATGGCGATCAGTGAAGGACTTAAAAAAATAGGCATAGGCGGTCTCACCGTATCCAAAGTCAGAGGTAGGGGAAAGAGACCAGGTCCAGAAATTCACGCATCAAAAGGAAGTGAGATTTTTACACCACAGTTCAATGACAAATACAAAATTGATGCAATAATTGCAGATGCAAAAGAAGATGAAGTTATAGGAATTATCAAAGATAATGGAAGGGTTGGAAAAATTTTTGTCTCCCAGATTTTACGTGCAGTAGATATTGCAACAGGTGACGAAGGAGAAACCACAATTTAGAACCACCATGAATTTACGCAAAAGCAAATTATTTCGCAGAGAAAAGATGCAGCCACTTCAACGTAAAGACTATCTCAAAGTTGCAGTAATGTGCGGCGTAATAATAGCACCATTACTTGTTGGTTTATTTTTATGAAACTCTCAAAAATTTCTATTGCAAAATTAGTTCTTGCAGGAATCGGAATGACTTTGGTAGGATTAGCTTTGTTTGGGCCCTATCTCTAAAAGTCGCCAAAATTATTTTCATAAACAATGGTAGGGTTTTTCAATTGTTTTTCCAAAGTTGGTAGAGATTTTACAATGCAATAATTTACAAAATCACTAAAAGATTTTATTCTATAATCATCTCGCAGTTTTTCTTTGTTTTCTTCATAAACGGTTTGTAGTTTATGTAAAGTAAATTTCTGTAACGGAACAAATCTACTTCGTTTAGGCAAGGGTTTAGATTCTATTTTTTCTTCTGAAAACATTTCCAAGTCTTGCTTTGCATCAAGTGTTTCCATATCCACAACCTCTTCCATTTCTGAAACGAATATTTTTCCACCATGATCAGATGAAAGGCCAGAATTTTTGGAAATCATCTCTACAACTTTTCTTGCATCTTTGTCAGATACGACAATCTCAATTTTTGCCAAAGGTATTGATTTTAATCCAGTAGAACCAATTCGAGAACCTTTTGCCTCATCATAAATATCACTATCATCTAAATTTCGTTTGTCAATTACATATGTCCCCAAAATATTCAGATTTGTCTTAATTGTAGTGAAAGTTTTTCTTTTGATTATTGCCTCTATTTTCTTCACAATTAATTTCAAAAAAATGTCCTATTTATGAGGAATGTTTTTTGCCACAATTAAAAATCAGATCGCAATAGAGTTTTAGATAAAGCCAGGCACGATCAAGGTGTAAAAAAACCAGCTAGAAAGACAAGCAAAGCTCAAGTCAAAGACTAATAAGGTAATGTACCGTACAATACGGTATGATGCGAGCAAGACTAACATATGTGCCACTAGAAGTGGCAGATCAATTCGGAGATTTTATCATACAAAGAGACGAGCAAGTTCTGGATGCAGTAAAAGCAAGAACACGGGATTTTAGCACACTATCTTTGATAAAGTTGCTATACCAACTAAGAGGAAACCCTATGACATTTTCTGATTTGTATTCAAAATCAAAAATCAGAATGAAAAAGTCATTTCTAAATTATCTACATCTATGTGTAGATTACAACTTTATCAAAAAAGAAGCAGTTGGTCCAAACATGATCTACACAATCACAGACAAAGGACGAACTATGTTGAATCTGTTTATGCAGAAAAGTAATTAGATAGAACAAATCGACGTAAGCAGTGCAGAAAGAATTTCCAGAAGCCGAAGTCTTTGAGATAAAGAAAGCAGAATTAAATAGCCCAATAATTTTTGCAGGGTTTGTAGGAGCAGGCCTAGTAGGCCCTCTTGCAATAAACCATATTATTGAAAAACTAGAGATGCAACAAATAGGGGTGATGAGATCAAAATATTTACCACCATCAACAGTATTCATGAGAGGAAGATTACGTCACCCATTCCGATTTTATGCAAATCAAGATGGAACGATTTGTGCAATAATTTGTGAGATAACTTTGAGAATGGAAGGATTGTATTATTTAGTGGAATCAATTTTAGACTGGGCAGCACAAAAAGGATCAAAAGAAATTGTAATTCTAGACGGGGTTGCAAGTACAGAGCATGATGAGAAAGCATATTGTGCAGCTGAAGAAGATTTGGTTAGAACTATGGCAGAGAAAGATATCAGTATGATTCCCCAAGGATTCATCACAGGAATTCCAGGAGGAATACTAAATGAATGCCTAGTAAGAGAAATCAAAGGAGTGACACTACTAGCAAAAGCAAACAAAGTGGCACCTGATTCAGGTGCTGCAGCCACACTAATTGAGGCCATAAATCGATTCTATGACATGGATATCGATACAAAACAACTCCAAGATGAAAAAGATAGAATTCACACAGAGTTTAGTGAGTTATCTCAGAAATATGTGGAGCACAGAGAAGAGATAGCTGGAATGTATATGTGATCGAAACAATAGGCAAATTCTTTTATTCACAGCAAATACGCATCAAACTATGGCCCTAACCTACAAAAAAGCAGGAGTGGACATTTCTAAAATTAAACAGAGTCAACAAGCAATAGGGAAACTAATTGCATCAACTCACAAGCTTCAGAAAAAAGCAAAGATAGCTCATGGGTTTGGACATTATGCAGGAATTGTAGAGATTCCAGGAGGAAAACTATTGGCAACTCATACAGACGGTGTTGGAACCAAAGTAGTAATTGCAAACATGATGAAAAAATACAACACCATAGGAATTGATTGTGTTGCAATGAATGTTAATGACATAATCTGTATTGGTGCAACACCAATTTCATTTGTAGATTATATTGCTGCAAACAAAAATGATGTAACAATATTCAAAAAAATTGTAGAAGGATTGGTAAAAGGTGCAAAGAAATCTTCAATGCCAATAGTTGGAGGAGAGACTGCAATAATGCCTGATGTAATTGAAGGAAAAGGATTTGCATTTGATTTGGCAGGAATGGTTGTAGGACTGGTTGAGAGAAAAAATTTGGTGTTAGGAAATAAAATAAAATCAGGAGATGTAATTATTGGTGCAAACAGCACAGGAATTCATTCAAACGGATACTCACTTGCAAGAAAAGCGATCTTAGGAAAATATTCTGTCAAAGACAAAGTTAAAGGAGTTGGAAAAATAGGAGACGCATTACTAAAGCCTACTGAGATATACACAAATCCGGTTCTTGAAATAATTCAAAAATGCAAAGTAAATGGTCTGGCACATATTACTGGGGGTGCATTTACCAAACTATTACGCCTCAAAAACATAGGATATGAGATTGATTCGCTACCAAAAATTCCACCAATAATGGGATTGGTGGAAGAGCAGGGAGTAAAGCCTGATGAAATGTACAAGACTTTCAACATGGGGGTAGGGTTCTGCGTAATAGCACCAAAAAACCAGGAAACAAGAATCAAATCAATCTTCAAAAAACACAAAATATCAAGTCAAGAGATAGGACAAATAGTTTCCAAGAAAGGAGTTTTTGTAAACTCGATAAAAATTGCTTAATTTACAAACAACAAAATTATTTTCAACCTAATTTAGCTTATATGGTAGATTCCTAGAAGGGTGTAAGGCAATGGCAGAAGCACATCTAATTGAGACAATTATCGGTATAGGCATTCTTCTTTTTGCAGCTAAACTAATGGCAGAACTTTTCCTTAGATTAAAACTTCCAATTGTTTTAGGAGAACTTTTGGCAGGAATGATAGTAGGACCGTTTGCGCTTGGAGCATTTTTTGTTGTTGACGGCAGACAATTACTTCAGATCAACGATGAGATAAGAATTCTAGGAGAGATGGGTGCAATTGTAATTTTGTTCATGGCAGGATTAGAAATGACTCCAAAAGAATTCCTCAAAGGAGGGAAAGCATCTTTCACGGTTGGGTCACTTGGAGTAATAGTTCCATTTTTTGCAGGTCTTGTAGTTTTTCAAATGTTTGGATTTGACGCATTGCAATCAATGCTTATCGCAACAGCACTAACTGCTACTAGCATTGCAATATCAATTCAAGTTCTAAGTGAATTTGGTAAAATAAAAACACCAGAAGCAAGACTCATCATAGGTGCAGCAGTAGTAGACGACATTCTAGCAATTGCAGTATTATCAGTAGTATCATCCATTGCAGGATCAGGTGGAGGCGTTGAAGACATAGAGATTAGTCAGGTAGTAATTACAATATTACAAGTACTAGGATTCTTTGCAATAATGCTAGTTGTTGCAGTAGTTGTAATTCCAAAAATTATCACACCAAGATTATGGAAAGCAAAAGGGAGTGTAGAAGGAATTGCAACTGCATCGTTCTTTGGAGCAGCAGCGCTTGCAGGATCCATAGGACTATCACCGATTGTCGGGGCATTTGCAGTAGGAATGGCATTATCAACTACCAAAGTATTTGAAAAAGTAGAAAATTATATTGGAAAGGTTGGATTAATTTTTGCACCGCTATTCTTTGCCATCATTGGTGCACAGGTGGACCTAAGGGCAGTAGATTTGAATGTGTTAATGTTGAGTGGAATAGTTATCGTAGTTGCAGTTGTGACAAAATTGTTTGGTTGCGGTCTACCAGCAATACTATTTTTGAAAAATAAACAGCAAGGAATGCGAGTTGGAATTGGGATGATTTCTAGAGGAGAAGTCGGACTAATTGTTGCAGGTGTAGGAGTAACAGCAGGAATTCTCACATCAGAGGTATACTCTACAATTATCATCATGGTAGCAGTAACAACTATCATCACACCGTTATGGTTAAAGATGGAATACAGAAAAGAGCAAAAAAGTAATTCTGGTGCAGCCGAGCAAAGTATTGAGCATAAACCAGAATAAACAAACAGTACCTTAGATTATATAGAAAATTCCTTTTGATAAAGTATGTATTCAAAGAGAAATTTTGGTGGAAGAGTTGGCGGTTAATTACAAAGATTTAACAAAACAAGTTCTAAATCTGCAACCACAAGTAAAGTTTGCAGCAGTTGCTAATGTCAAAGGTGAAATTGTTGCTGGAGGGCATAAAGAAAATGTCGAGCAACTACTAGTTGGGGATGACAGTAAGATGTCAATTCATTATTCATTACAAAAAAGAGACATCTATACTAATTTGGCATACAAAATTGGCAAAGAAAGATCAGCAATTACAGAATTTGAAAAAGCTGCAATCATTAGCATTCCAATAAATTCCAATGAATTGTTTTTGGTTCGTACAGATAAAGGAGCAGATTATAGGAAAATTATAGACTTTGTTTATTCAAAACTAGATCCTCAAAAATATATTCATGAAGAGATGAGCATGATAAAAAATGAGATAGAGAAATTAAAAAATCTCAAAGAGATCAAGACTGCAGCAAAGAAAAAGGCGGTAAAGAGAAAGCCAGCTAGAAAGACTGCAGCAAAGAAAAAGGCGGTAAAGAGAAAGCCAGCTAGAAAGAATGTCAAACCAAAAAGAAAAACAAATAGACAAAAATAGTCAGCGTATAGGCCAAGTTATTTAACGAATTTATGTCCAAATTAAGATGAAGAAACATGAGTAATCTAGACCCCGTATTATCAAAGGCATGTAGTGAAATTACTCAGAATCTTCTAACAATTAATGAACCAAGTAAAAAACAGGTGAAAGAAGAAATCATAAAAATTTGCACCAAATATGCTCTAGAAAGAATTCCGAGAAATTATGAAATTCTATCAATGGCAAAAGAATCAGATTTTAACAAATTAAGAAAAGTACTGCTAAGAAAACCAGCAAAGACTGCATCAGGGGTATCAGTTGTTGCATTGATGCCTAAACCATACGCATGTCCACATGGAAGATGTACATATTGTCCAGGCGGAATAGAATACAATTCTCCAAATAGCTATACTGGAAAAGAGCCATCATCACTTAATGCAATTGAAAACGAGTTTGATCCTAAATTACAAATCACTTCAAAAATTAAAAAACTAATTTCGTTTGGACATGATCCATCCAAAATGGAAGTTGTGATTGTAGGTGGAACTTTTCTTTTCATGCCAAAAGACTATCAAGAAAATTTCATCAAGTCATGCTATGATGCACTAAATGGAACAGATTCAAAAACTTTGGAAGAGGCCAAATCAAATAATGAGCATGCTGCAATCAGAAACGTAGGATTTACAATTGAAACAAAACCAGATTATTGTAAAAAAGAACACGTAGATTTAATGCTAAACTACGGAATTACAAGAATAGAGATTGGCGTGCAATCACTACAAGAACGAGTTTATCAAATAGTGAACAGAGGGCATAATTACAAAGATGTTGTAGAATCATTTCAAATTTCTAAAGATGCAGGATACAAAATTGTGGCACACATGATGCCAGGATTACCAACAATGACTCCAGAAGGAGACATTGTAGATTTTAAAAAACTATTTTCAGATTCACAACTACGTCCAGATATGCTGAAAATTTATCCATCATTAGTTATTGAAAACACCCCACTCTATGAAGAATACAAACAAGGAAAATACATTCCATATTCAGATGAAGACATGATCAAAGTTTTAACAGAAGTAAAAAAGGACATTCCAAAATGGGTCAGAATTATGAGAATACAAAGAGAGATATCACCCAAAGAAATTATTGCAGGTCCAAAATCAGGTAACCTAAGACAGATTGTTCATCAGAATTTAGCCAAGCAGGGTCTAGTATGCAAATGTATTAGATGCAGAGAAGCAGGACTATCAAACAAAAAATCAGATCCAAAAGATGTGAAACTAAAGAGGATTGATTATGATTCATCCGGAGGAAAAGAAATATTCCTATCTTATGAGGACAAAAATGAGTCAATTTACGGATTTTTGAGACTAAGAAAACCAAGCAGTGAAGCTCACAGAGACGAAGTGGGTAAAGATAGTTGCATTGTAAGAGAAATCCACGTGTATGGAAAATCCTTAAAGCTTGGAGAAAAAGAAGAAAACGAAATACAGCATACAGGTCTTGGAAAAAATCTAATGCAAGAAGCTGAAAAGATATCCAAAGAAGAGTTCGATGCAAAGAAGATTCTAGTGATTAGTGCCGTTGGTACAAGAGAATATTATCAAAAATTAGGGTATTCGTTATATGGGCCATACATGTCCAAGACATTGAATTAGTGGAAATGTCTGAACAGAAAATTATTGGAAAAGGAACTTGGATAGATAAACTAGCTTCAGAATTAATTGAACGTGAAAAATCACTTGGAAGGAACTTAGACATTATAAGAGTAGAAAGTGGTCTTGGAGCATCAGGTGTTCCACATATTGGAAGTTTAGGTGATGCAGTAAGAGCTTACGGCGTCAAACTTGCACTGGAGAATTTTGGTTACAAATCAGATTTAATTGCATATTCAGATGACCTTGACGGATTACGAAAAATTCCCGAGGGATTCCCTGATTCTCTTGAAGAGCACTTAGCAAAGCCAGTTTCATTGATTCCTGATCCTTATGGATGTCACGATTCGTATGGAATGCATATGAGCAGTATTCTTTTAGATGGACTAGACAAAGTTGGAATAAAATATGAATTTAGAAGAGCAGTGGATACTTACAAGAAGGGATTACTTCAAGAACAAATCCACACAATATTACAAAACAGTACAAAGATTGGAGATAAGATTTCAGATCTTGTAGGACAAGAGAAATATCAAAAATATTTACCATATTTTCCAGTTTGTGCAAATTGTAGTCGCCTATACACAGCAGAAGCTACAGAATACATTGCAGACGAGAAGAAAGTCAAATATCATTGCCATGATGCAGAAATCGGCTCAAAAATGATCAAAGGGTGCGGTCACCAAGGGGAGGCAGACATTACAAAGGACTTGGGAAAACTAGCATGGAAGGTAGAATTTGCTGCAAGATGGGCAGCATTTGACATTAGATTTGAAGCATATGGAAAAGACATCATGGATTCAGTAAAAGTAAATGACTGGGTTGCAGATGAAATTTTAGGATTCCCACATCCACATCATGTAAAATATGAAATGTTCTTAGACAAAGGAGGAAAGAAAATTTCAAAATCACTTGGAAATGTAATTACAGCACAAAAATGGTTAGAGTTTGGCAGTCCCAAGTCAATTCTATTATTATTATACAAAAGAATCACAGGTGCTAGAGAATTGGGATTTGAAGATATTCCATCATTAATGACTGAATACAATGAATTAGAAGACATTTACTTTGGACGAATCAAGGTAGACAACCAGGCAAAACTTACAAAATCAAAAGGGCTCTATGAGTATGTAAATCTCCTAGATCCCCCAAAACAATCTGCGACACATGTAAACTATAGACTATTAATTGAACTTGCAAAAATATTCAAAGAAAACAGAGCTGAAAGAGTAATGAAGAAATTACTTGATTATGGAGTTATAAAAAACCCAGAACCTGAAATAGAGAAACTCATAGAACTTGCAGGGAATTATTCAAATGAATTTGATGAGCAAGAAAAAATTCAAGTTGATTTAGACGATACGACAAGAAAAGCACTAAAAATTTTAGTAGATGAACTTGGAGGAGAAGCAGAACCTGAGGATATTCAAAATACAATATACCAAATTGCAAAATCAAATGATATCCAACCAAAGGATTTCTTCAAAATACTCTACCAAATAATTCTCGGGACATCAAGAGGACCAAAGATAGGACCATTCATTTCAGACATCGGAAGAAAGCAAGTAGCAAAAACACTTTCAGAGTATGTTTAGTCATGGTTCATGCTGATCATAATAAATCAAAAAACAGTGGAGGATTTGCCTTGATAATTTTAGGGGCACTGATGCTATTTCTAGCACCAAATATCTACCCAGATATGCCAGAATTAGGCATAATGTCCCTTTTTGGAGGCTTGATTATTGGAGGAATTGGATTTTATCTAAAGTTTATCAGGACTCGAGTAAAGAAGGAGTAAAGAAACGTTCATCTCTTGGAAATAATAGTTGAGTATCATGGGACTTTTTGGTAAGAAGAAAGACGAGGAAGCAGAGACAATATCTCAAAGCAGTGAAGAGTATGTCCTAAAAGAAGAATTAGAATCAGAAGTAGAAAAATTACAGCAAGAGTACAGGTCAAAACAGACAGAATTAGATACCATTACAGAAAAAATTCAATCAGTAAAAAAAGAGTATGATTCTACAGTTGGAAATTTAATGCTAGTCAAAAAAGAACTCAATCAAAAAAAGATGGAGCATGACATTATTCAGAGAGAATGCAAGGAGATGGCAGAGAGGGTAAAAAATGCAGAGAAGATTAAAGATTCAAAATCAATTGAAGAATTCAAGCAAACAGAAGAGAACTTGGAAAAACTAAAGCAAGAACTATCTGAATTTACAAAAAAACAAGACGAGATAAAAGAAGAAGTCGAGCAAGGAAAAATAGAATTACACAACATAAGAAAGCAACAAATCGACGCTCAAAAGGAATTAGATGAGGCAAATTCAAGACTGTATAACGCAAAAGAAGAACTAAATAAAAAAGAGCAATTCCAAGACACCGATGTTTTAACCCCTAAAGAAAAAGAGTTTATCGCAGGAGAAAAATCAAGTGATAAAAGCTCTGCAGGAATAATTGAAGCTGCAAGTGCGGTAGTGGGTTCATTAAAATCAAAACTTAGCATGACAGAAAAAGAATTAGAAACAGTTCAACTACTCTTAGAAAAAGAAAGAGAAGACCATCAAGAAACAAAAAAAGAATTAGATGAAATCAAAGCATTGTCTAAAAAACTAGAAGAATCATAGATTCGCAAAATGTTTTTTCCATTTTGATTTTATTTCTCCCTCAGAGATTCCCAAATCGTACAAGGGGGACGTAACTTTAGAAACATCTGAGACAGTCACGAGAACAATCGAATTAATTGGGCTCTTGACACCCTTATCCCTATAATGATTGAGGATTTTCTCAAACAGTATCTTATCGCGAATTATTTGAGCCTCACCCTTAAACAAATAACCTTTTCGTACTAGTGGATCAATCACATTAATCTCCACATGAGGGTTTGTTTGTAAATTATTCATTGTGTCAGGGGAGCGAATGTCAGCAAAAGCCAATGTTTTGTCAGTCCATCCAACAATAGTTCCCTTTGGTGAAAGATTAGGAGCACCATCAGAGTTTACAGTTGCAACATAACCAAGCTTTTGAAGATCTAAAAAATCCTTAATTTCGTGGGTAATCACAAAGACCGTTACTCTGGATATCTATAATGTTTTTAGTTTTGAATATTATCGCATAAATTCAGCCATCTCTATTGAAAAGAAGAAAAACGCGATACCTCCTCCAATAATTCCAATCCAAGCTGCAATTTGTTTAATTTTGGACATATCTTAGTTATGTCTAAACTCATTATTGAATCTAATTGAATTGTTTTAGACAATTTAATTAGACTGATTACAAAATACCAATATTGGCAAGCATCAAAGATATTGGAAAGTTTTTTGTGTTTATAGTTGGAGGACTAGTAGCGATAATTGTTGGATCCTTTATGATTAGAGGCACCATGCATATGTGGGATAACCCAGATAATGAAAAAACAAAAGATGAGAAAAAGGACTAAAAAGCAAGTAATGCCAATCAAATTTAGAATTGTTTCAAGATTCATCAATTAGAAAATCACTTGACGAATACATCAAAAGAAGGATTTTAGAAATCCCAACTGAAATAAATCAAACATTTCCAAACATTAAACAGATTTGGAAATGCAATGATGAATTAGATTTTCTTTATGGGTATTATGTAGGAAAAATTGAAGAAGGGGCATTGCATTATTTGCTCAAAGCTACACGTGCATCAGCTGGAGGGTTTGTAGATACATTTGAAATTAGAGGGATTATTGAAACACGCAAAATGGAATTGCATGACGCAATAAAGGCAGCAACCAATTAGTGAAGTAGAAATAGGACTTTAATCATCAAAGAGTATGGTAGGACCGCAAGATGGAGGATTTGGATTTGACCAATCAAAAAAATACACCAAAGTGGACAATATTGACGAGGTATGTGTGCAATGCCAAGCAGGACAGCATAAAAAATGTCTCAAAAAATCAAAAGAGCAAGACGTTTGTGAATGTGAGCATTGTATGATATACGGATAGAAAAACAAGTAATCTATTAAGAAATAACTCAAACATGAATTGCAATAATAAAAAAATTGGATGCTACCATGACAATTCTATACATGCAGATGGAAATGGAAAGTGTCTAGTAAGAGGGTGCAAGTGTGAGAAATTTGAATCCTAAATATCTGCCAACTTGTTTTCAAGTTCTTTAATCTCATTTTGATAATGCTCAGAAACTTTTTGAGCAAACTCTTTGTGTGCAGATATTATTGCATTCAGGGCAGATTGATAATTTGGATGCCCTTTTTTGAGCACATCACAGGATTCCAGAGATGTGATATGACCTGTGACTGTTGCAATAGCATCTTTTTGGTTAAATTGTACAATACCGCCAAATGCCTCAATTAGCATATAGGCTGAATCTGCTTTGCACTTGTATGTGACTCTTCCAGTTTCAGTGTTGAATAGTTGTGTTATTCCACCAGGTTTTCTAGTCACAGTAACTGTCATAAAATAATTTGAAATGACGAGATATTAATTATTTTAGAAACGTTATGCTGCAGGATCAGATTCTACTGTTGCTTCTGATGCAAGATATTTGTCAATTTCATTAATTCCTAATTTGTCTCTTCCAAGAAGATCAAACTTTTGTAGAATTGTTTCAAATTTTGTTTCTTCCTGAACTTGTTCATTTACAAACCATTCTAGAAATGCATATGTAGAATGATCTTTTTCTTTTTGTGCAATCTCCACCATTTTGTGAATTGCTACAGTTACTGTTTGCTCGCTTTTCAGTGCAGTTTTGATTAGTCCTTCTAGTGATTTGTATGAACAAACAGGTGCTTTGATTGCAGGAATTGTTGCAGTTGCCCCAAGTTCATTAAGAAAATGAACAAATTTGAGCATGTGTGTTCGCTCCTCGTCTGATTGTGCATAAAAGTAATTTGCAGCTCCTTGATAACCAGTTACTTCACACCATGATGCCATAGCAAGATAGTTATTTGATGCTGAAGCCTCAAGGGTTATCTGATCATTTAGTGCTTTTTTCATTTTAGGTGAAAGTTTCATTATTTTCAATTTTAGGTATATTGATTGTATTAAAAAAACTTGCTAAAGAAGAACAAATGGTTAGAACCTGTAGAAAAACTACTCATTGTAAAAATTTTATAAATAAAAAGAAGAGTGCAAATCCTGAAAGAAAAATTATTCCTGTAAAACTCAAAATTTTTAAGGAGATAGACGGATGATGCTCTTTTGCTAAATATTTGCCAGTAACTAATCTAAAGTTAAAAATTGCAATTATTGGGGCTATCACAAAAGACAAAACAGTTGCAAAGTCAACTAATTCCTTAAGGTTACTTCCAAATTGAAAGATGACCACTAGTGAGCCGGCAGAAATCAAAATTAAGAAAATAACGTAAAAGGTGCGAAATTTTGTGTGTATTTTATCTTCTTTTTTTGTAAAAATCAACTCAATTGTTCTCTGCAATGAACGAGAATACCCATCAAATACTGTAATTATCGTTCCAAACATCACAGTAAATGCCGAAGATGCAATTATGATGTAACTCCAATCACCAATTGTTTTAGTGTAAAGGGTTACAACATTATGTGCAAAATCAGAATTATTATTCGGTAACTCCTGACCAGATCCATAGAAAATAAAAGTACCAAGTACAACAAACATCACTGCAAGAATGCCAGTAATCAAATATGCTAATCGAAATTCAAGTAAAGTTTCTTTTAATTTTGGCTTGTAATCTGTTTGTTTCATTCTCTCCAATGTCCATAAACTATTCCAGCTTGAAAGATCAAGAGCAGTTGGCATCCAACCCATCAGGGCAAGCAAGAAAAAGATTCCAGAAATAGTCCAAAGTTCATTTGGTTCAAATCCAAAAGTTGGTTCTATAGGGCCATTATACAACGCGAACATAAATGCAGATACTGTAGAAACTAGCAAGACAATTGCAATTATCTTAATCAAGCTATCAAGTGCATTATATTTTCCAACTGCCAATATTCCAACACATACTGCAAATAAAATTACGACAGTCCATTCGCCTAAAAAATCAACCCCGAAAAGGTTCTCAAGGAATCCAGCAGTTACAAACCCCACTGCACCTGTCACAAAAAACATTGAGGAAATTGTTAGTAGAAAGTACAACCATAGAGCAGGCTTGCCAAGTTGTTTGTAACCGTCAATGATGCTTGTTTGTGTAGAATTTGCGTAACGAGAGCCATACTCAAAGAAGGGGTATTTCATCACACTTACTAAAATTACAAATCCCAAAATCATCAATCCAAAATCAGCGCCGGCCCTAGTGGATTGAACTAGATGGGATACACCTATCGCAGTGCATGCAAATAAAATTCCAGGACCTGCAGTTTTAGAGAATTTTGAAAATTTTTCATTCATTACAATTATGAAGTTCAAAAATCATGCTTATAATTTAGATTTGTAAATAAAATGGATCAAAAATAAAATTCAAATTTAAATAGAAGTAAAAAACAATTTTTTTCATGTTATTTGGAGTATTTGCAATACACAGTCCTGAATCATGTCCGATAAACAATGAAGATAGTAAAAAAATATTCATAAAATTAGGAGAAAAATTAGAAACAGAGAGCAAAAAATATGACAATGTCAAAGTCGTTGAATTCTACATGTCTGTTTTAGAACATGAATGGACAATCATCATAGATGCTGTAAATGCACATGATATTGAGAAACTTTGCATAGATGTTGGAATTTCGTCATTAAGTACAGTCAAAATAGTACCTATGAACTTGTATAGTGACACTCTGAAAAAATTCCAAGAAAATAGTTAATCACTTTTTGTACAAGTAACAAGTAGAAGTATGATCATTTACCATCCCAACTGCCTGCATCAGTGCATAGCATATTGTTGGCCCCACAAAATTAAATCCATGTTTTTTAAGATCTTTGCTTAGTTTTTCTGAAATTTCAGTGGATGCAGGAATATCAGAATGTTTTTTGAATTTATTTTTGATCGGTTTGCCATTTACATAACCCCAGAGATATTTATCAAATGAGCCATATTCTTCCTGAATCCTCAGAAACTGCTTTGCATTATTAATGGCAGAATTAATCTTGAGTTTATTTCGTATAATGGATTCATCTTTGAGTAGTTTTGCTATCTGTTTTTGATTGTATTTTGAAACTTTTAGTGGATCAAAATCTGAAAATGCCTTTCTGTAACCATCTCTTCTCTTGAGAATAGTAGTCCAAGATAGCCCAGCTTGGGCACCTTCCAATATTAGAAACTCAAATAATTTACGATCATCATGTTGGGGTTTTCCCCATTCAAGATCATGGTAAGTAGTATTAGGCTCGTCTTTTGCCCATTGGCATCTTTTTTTCAATATTCAAGCCAAGAGTTAACACAAAATATTAGTTATCACATAAAATTTTCATGAAACTAAACCAGCAATTACTTCAAATTAATAGAAGTTTTTTGATTTGCTTTATTACATCAGCCTCTCTATCAGCAGTTGTTGCTCAGCTATTATCAGATTATGATAATTATCTAAACACAACAATCACAATAATCATCGGATATGTTGTGTACTTTGGAATTTTTTCTGGTCTGTTTTATTGGGATAACATTGAACGATACAGAGGAATGAAATCAAACTTAATTAAAAAAGAACTATTTGCATTAATCTCATCATTTGGATTAGGAGAGGTTGTATATTTAGGAATCAGATGGCCCACATTATTTTATTTTCTTGAAATTGGAATAGAGCCATATCTTGCATCACTTGTTTCAGAAATTATAGCAACAGCATGCTACATGGCATCAGTGACAGTTTTTCTTAGAAAGACTAGAACGTTTTAGTTATTTTGCTAGCTGAGTTACCAAGTCTGTTGATGTGATAATGCCAACAATCTTGCCATTTTCAGTAACTGCAAGTTTTCGAATTTTTTTGTCAGTCATTCTTTCTGCAGCTGCTGAGATTGGTTCATTGTGATTTATTGTAATCAATGGAGAGGACATTATTTTTTCAGCTGGAGTATCTAGTGAGAGGCTGTTTGCTGCAATTTTTGTTGCAAAGTCTCTATCAGTTACAATGCCTACAGGATTATCATTTTCTTTTACAAAAATTGCACCTATCCCACCTTGCTGCATCATTTTTGCAATTTGTTTTGCAGTAGTTGTAGGATTTACCGTAATCATTGCTCTAGTCATTATATTCTGAATTTGGATAGAATTGAAATCTTGTTGACTCATGAATAGAGTCATAAATTATAATATTTAAGAAATTCATAAAATCATGAGCCTGTCTATGCCAGATTTATTTTAGATTTGTTCCTAAAAAGGCAATAGTTTTTTCCCATGCATCCTGTGATTCATCTGGGGCAAATCTTTCACCAGAGGGATTTGCAAAGGCGTGGTCAACTCCAGAATAGATGTTTATCTCGTTTTGAATTTCCAATTCATTTAGCGAGGATTCAAACGAATTTACTGAATCAACAGTTATTCCTTTATCCAATTCTGCAAATATTCCAAGTACAGGCCATTTAATGGAGGACAGTTTTTCAGGATCAGTTACAAGACTACCATAGTAAATTACTGTGGCATCCATGTCATTGTTGTTTAGTGCCAGATTAAGTGACTGTCCACCTCCAAAGCACCAACCAATTGAACCAATTTTTTCAGAGGAATAATTTGTGGTGATGAAGTCAGTTGCAGAATTCATATTTTGAACTCCTCTCTCTGAATCAAAGGAAGTTACTAACTCTCTTGCTTGCTCAGAAGTTGTTGCAGCATTACCTTCATAGAGATCTACTGCCAAAACAACATAACCATGAGATGCAAGTTTGTCTGCCATCTCTTTGATGTTATCATTTAATCCCCACCATTCATGAATCATAATTACACCAGGATAATGTCCATCAGCTACAGGCTTTGCCAGATAACCCACAACATCATCAAAATATGAAACATTTTCAGACTCCGTGATGAATTCTCCAATGGTAAAAATTTCAGAATTATTATTCCCATTGGTGTAATCAGGCAAGACATGGATAGCCCAACCACGCACAATTAATTTTTCAACGCTTGAAAAATTTACACATGCAGGCAATCCACTTGATTGTTTTAGGACAAGCTCTTTTCCTTCAGTGCACGTAACATAAGATGGATCAGTTCCTTGAGATATTTGTTTTAGTGGTGGTGGAAAATAAGCAATTGATGGTGAAGTAAATGTTTCATTAGGATTTTCAACTTCAGAGCACAGTTTATCCCCACAGACCTTATCGGACATTACTTGCCATGCAGGTTTTCCAGCTGCTTTCTCTGCAAATACAACTGAGGAATAAAATCCAATTGCAAAAAGAAGAAACACGAAAGAGAATAAAAATAATTTTTGCATTATTTTCTAAATAATAAAACTGAATTTAAAGGATTTTTGTATTTTGAAATAAATCAAGACTAAATTTTAGAAAGTATTTTTTTCTTTTTTTCTTGAAATTCTTTCTTTGTGATAATTCCTGCCTTTTGTAAATCACCTAATTTTGATAATAGTTCCAACCCATCATTAGGAGATGATTTTAGGTTCTTTCCGGCATTAATTCCAGTTTTAATTCCTGACTTTGTGCCTTTTTTTAGCTTTGAACCCAAGATGCTTCCCTTGAAGGCAATCTTTTCGCTAATCTCATATCCCTTTTTCTTTGCCTGATTAAGGATTTCTTCAGATTTTTCTATAGTTGCATCATTGACAAACTGGTGTTTTTTTGCCATCTTGCCAAATTTTTGGGTTTTTTTCTTTGCATGGTGGGCTTGTGTTTTTAGATCTTTTATTATCTCATCTTTAGTCTTACGTTTGAATCTTCTAGTATATTCTTCAATAATCAAAACAGGAAATGGACTGTACTCTACATCAAGATAATATTTGATAATCACATCATCAGACAACGTCTTTAGATATTCTTTAATGGATTTTTCAGATTTTATTTCCATGTTAATTACTCAAAGTATTCTCATAAAAAGATTCAAGACCTATTTTTCAATTGCATGCTGGTCTAAAATCTCAATGCAGTCATTTAGAACCACATTGTCTGAAATAGCTTCAGTCACCTGTAAATTGAATTCCTGACTCAGTTGCTGATCATATTCTATTAGATCATTTCGATATGTATGGCATGCAGAGCGTAATAATCTCCAATAATAATACCCCTTGTTCATTTCAGTCTTTATTTGCTCTTGTTCCAGTTTTAGTATTCTAGAAAGATGCCCATAATCTTCACGATAGCTATCAAATTTACCCTTTACAATTTGGGGTAATTCATCATACCAATCTCTTCCTTCGTTAGTCCTCTGAACATTGTGAATTTTTTGTAGCTGGTATGATACAGAGTCCCCCAACACATCTAAAACATCACTTGTTTCAAGTAGTCTCATCAGTTCTGGATTTATCATAAGTTATCCTCATCACATACAAAATTAAGCGTTTGGAAAACAGGTTTTGTTTTTGAAATGAATTTCATCATAACAAAAATGCCAAAGCCTTGACAATGTCTGTTTTACTTATAATCCCTATGATATTTCCATGTCCCGATAGAACTGCTGCACCATTGATATTTTTCTCCAAAAGAAATTTTGCAGTCTTTATCAAATCATCATCATAGTTTACAGAAACAATATTTTTGCTCATTATTTCATTAATTTTTGTGCTGCCACCAAACCCGGATTCTGATATGAATCCTTTTCTTGGAAAAATTACAGAAATCAGAAGATCAGTATTGTCTAATACATCTTCTTTGTCTCCTAAAGACAATGCCAAATTAAACAAATCCCTGAACGTTACAATTCCAACAGGAGACTCTTCATGATCACGTAGAATTATTCTGGAAATTTTTTCATCAATCATTTTTAGAACTACTTTGTATAGAGGGGTATCAGAGTATTGCCACGCATAATACGGAGACATGTACTCACCAACAATTTTTTGTGAATCTATTTTAGTGAAATATCGAACTAGATCTGTTTTTGTAATAATTCCAACAACGTCATTACTTCGAGTAACAACCAAAGAGCCAATTTCATTTGTCATCATTAATTGAGCACATTTGTCAATGCCAGTATTTTCGTCGACACTGATTATTTTTTTAATGATCTCGGATAACGGAATATCTTCAAGTGTTCTTTCAGTTTCGTCAGTTAAGAGGAAAATTCCCAAGTCTTTTTCAGATACAATTCCAGTAATTTTTCCATTCTCTGTAACTAATAATCTACTTTTCTTTTCGTCAATTATTTTTTTTAAAACATCTGCCAAGCTAGATTCATATTTTATAGTTCTAGGAGTATTCATGAAATCTTTTGCGTGCTTCAATAATTAGAAAAAATATCAGAGTTATTAATAGCTCAAGCCAAATTCCCACCCATGAAAATCAAACCAAAATATTAGAGTTTTCCTTTTGACGCAATTACATTTACAATATCAGACTTTGTAACTATGCCAACTATTTTTTTACCACGAACCACAGGTAATCCACTAATTTCATGCCGGATCATTATGATTGCAGCTGTATACACCACATCATTGGGAGATACAAAAAAAGGATTTGGAGTCATAATGTCTTTTGCAGAAAATGTAAGTAAGTAACTTAGCTTATTTGCATTAAATTCATTGAGTTGAGGATTCCAAAAGATCTCAGATCTTTCTTGCGGAACTGTAAACTCTTTATGCAAATCAAATGTCTTTGCAGGAACAAAATCTCGAAAAGTGATCATCCCGAGAGGAATTTTATTTTTGGCAACAACTACTCTGCGGATTTGATTGTTTAGCAGAACACTTTCAACTTCAAAAATAGAATCATTAGGTGACACTGTGATTACTTTTTTTGTCATAATTTTTGAAATCGGTAATGTTGCAGTGCTTTGAATGAGGAATGTCGATACAAGATCTGTTTTTGTTACCACACCCACCAATTTCCCTTTAGAATTTTTAATTACAATAGAACTAATTCCGTTCTTTTGCATTAATTTAGCACAATCATAAATTGATGCTTCAGGTTGCAATGTAACTAAATTTTTTGACATTATGTCACGAATGAGGATTTTTGCAATAGGTTTACCACTGAAAATAGAAATGCTTTTTGCAATATCTTTCTCAGTTACAATTCCAACTGGTTTTTTATTAAATTCAACAACCAATCTTCCAATTCGATGGCGAATCAAAATATCTCGTGCGTCAAGAATGCTGGTATTTGGAGGGATCGATATAGGTTGTTTAATGATGGATGTTAGCGGTACAGGGATATTTACAAAGACTTTGGGTTGTCTCTTTGCCATAAAATATTGAGATTCATTTTCTTATATCAAGTAGCAATAAAATATCAAGAATGAGAATATCTATTCTATTTAATTATGAATTGATTATCTGAATGCAAATGCATGATTAGGTGTAAATTCAAGACTAGTGTTCATTTCAATCACACATGTGCTTTTGTTAAAATATAGAATATTTCAAGTAGTTGAAATTTGTAATTGACCAGCAAGTACAAGACATAGAGATGCCTGAGAATCTCAAATTAAATACATTTTTGCAGGAATTTCATTCTGATTGCCCCAGTCCCCAATGTAGTTTTGGATTCTATGGTTTTGCATTTGGGCAATCACCATTTCATGTACCCAATCCAATTCAAAAAGCATTAATCAAAAACGTAGGCAGGGGGGCATATGCACCGATTCAAGGAATTAATGAGCTATGCAATGCCATTTCAGAATACAGTAAATATTATTTTCATGTAGATGTAGATCCTAAACGAATCTATGTTGGTCCCGGAACAAAAGAAATACTATTCAATCTTTTAGAGATATTACACGGTACAGTAATTTTGCCAACACCAGCATGGTTAGGGTATCTTCCACAAATCAGATTCCTGAAAAAAAATTATCACATGTTGCCAACAGGTGCAAATAAAAAGATCAAACCTCATGACTTAAAGAAGTTATCATTAAGACTTCAAGACAGGCAAAAAATTCTCATACTGAATAATCCAAATAACCCAACAGGTCTTTTGTATGATAAATTAGAATTAGAAGAAATTGCCGAAGTATGCAGAGAGCAGAACATCATAGTAATTTCTGATGAAATTTATGCTCAAACTACATATGATTTTTCAAAATTTGTCACGATGGGAAAAATTTACCCAGAAGGGACATTTGTGACAAACGGTTTATCAAAATCCCATTCGGCAGGAGGATATAGAATAGGATATGTAATTTTCCCAGAAAATGCAAAAGACGTAAGAAATCAATTCAAAAAAATTCAAGCTACAGAATATACTTCAGTATCCACACCAATTCAGCATGCTGCAGTAGAAGGATTTCAATTCAGTAAAGAGATGGACGAGTATCTCAACATTACAAGAAAGATTCATGAAATAATGGGGGAATACACATATCACGGTTTAAAGAGCATCCCAGGAATAAAATCTACAAAACCACAAGCTACATTTTATCTTCTTGCAGATTTTAATCACTTAAAAGAGGAGTTTGAAAGATCAAACATTCAAACTTCACAGAAATTCTCTGAATCATTAATTCAGCATCCATACCACACAGCAATTGTTGGTGGCGACACACTTGTTTTAGAGAGAACAGACTTTAGTGCACGAATGGCGTTTATAGATTATAACGGTAAGCAGGCATTTGAAAATTATTTAGGTGATCCTCCAAAAACAAAGTCAGATAGGATAGAGTTTGTACGTGATAATGCACCAAGAATAGTCTCTGGATTAGACATGATAGAATTGTACTGTGAGCATCTAACAAGGAATGCAAAGTCCAGAATCGAATGCAAGTATGAAGAATTTAGTGTTCCAAACTAGTATTTTATAAAAAAATTTTAATTAAAATTTAGAAAATCGACTTTTCTGAGAAAGGTATTTACCACATTCAATTAAGAACATAATTTCCAAGAATTTTCAGGTGTAATTTTACCATCTTTACTATCTACTTGCTTTTCCCATACTTTATGCTCAGGACTTGATTCAATAAAATATACTTTTTTCATGTTCATTGAGAGAACAAATTGTGCTAAAGCATGATGTGTGTCTGAAATAAGCTGACTCTTGACAGAATGTTAAATTACAAAAAAGTATGAAAACTCATACTTTTGGGAGTTCAACTGTAAATGTAGTAGGATTATTCTTAACTGAAATTTTTCCATTATGTTGCTCAACAATATTTTTGCATATTCCTAATCCCAAACCAGTTCCGGTTGGTTTTGATGTGAATAAAGGCTCAAAAATGTGGGGCAAAACATCTTTAGGAATTCCAGGACCAGAATCAATAACTGAAATCTTGGTCCATGTACTTGTATCATCAATTTTAACAGTAATTTTTCCATTATTGCTCATTGCATACATTGCATTAACTAGTAAATTCACAAAAACAGATTGCAATTTGAGGGCATCACATTTTATCTTGACATCATTTTTTGGCAGTTCAATAGTTACAGCATTTGGGAAATTGAAACTAGAAATGGATTGTTCAAGAATATTCAACAATGACGTTTCAGAGATTTTCAACTCCTTTGTTCTTGTAAATTCTAATACGTCATCTATGATGTGGAATACTTCTTTAATAGAACCTTTCATTCTTTTATACATTGTTTGTGTAAATTCAGTTTTTTCAGTTGATTTTAGTTCTAGCATATCAATACTAGATTGGATTACACTGAGAGGATTTTTCAAGTCATGAGCTAGTCTTGAAGCCATTTGTCCAATGGTATAGAGTTTTTCTAATTTTTGGATTTTTTTATTTTCTTTTTTCAATGTCTGAAATATAACATAAATTGTTACAACATACACTATTGCATTAATTATTGGTAAAACTATTCCCAAAGTCTCTTTTTGTTTAATTGCTTTATTTGCATCAATTGTGAGTTTTTCTGTTAGGGTATCAGTCACATCAAATAACTCAAATTCTATTTTTTCAATTTTAAGTAAATCTTCACTGGATAGTGATCCGCTTAATCCTTGAAGATTGTGTATGATTAACTGTAATTCAAAAAATCTCTCTTCTATTATTTGTAAATCAGAAAGGTATTTTTCTGAAAGTGGTTTAATTGAATGACCCAAAAAAACACCACCATTTTTTAAAAGAAATGTATTCTGAGAATAGTCATCAAAAACTTGATAAAGTTTTGCTTTGGATGAAATGCCATCATCAAATTTATCAATTTCATGGAGAACCAAAGCTGCATACATTCTATTTTTTCCTGCAAGGTTTACATGATTTACAGAATTTGCTTCTTGAACTTCAACGATGTATAATGCTCCAAAACTAGCAGAAATGAGGAGTATTTGAGTAGATATTAGTAAAATGATAATGTGTTGTGATTTCACAAAAAAATTTTCATTTATACCACATTTGACTTTTTGTTATATCTATTATTGGTACATTATTTTCTCAGTACCCTTCTTCATCTAGATCAGGATCAGAATCTACTTTCTCAAAAGTCATATCCCTTCTTTGACAGGATTCACATTTTTCCATCAGTCCAAATTCATTCCTGTACTGACCTTTTCCATCACATCGGAAACAAACCAATCTGTTCTAACTTGTCAGAATATGCATTAAGGTTTTCTCTTAAGATTCACTTTCAAAAAAAATCAAATCAATTACAATGTTAACGGACCCGACCGGATTCGAACCGGCGACCTATTGCTCCGCAAGCAATCGCACTATCCAAGCTATGCAACGAGTCCAAAAATTTTTGGAGATTTACGCTTAATGTGGATTGCGATTATTGAGATTCTGCAAAAATGTATGGAGTTTCATCTGTTTCATGAAAAGTCCAAGCAGTCGGCAAAGAAATTGTTTGAATTGTGTTTAGATTATTGTTTTCAATTAATGTACCCCATCCAGCTTCATTTTTTGGATCTGGGGCGTATTTTTTAGAATATGTTCCAGCAAAAACCCATCCTGCATTATTCTTCAAATTAGAAATTGAATTGATTTTTTCTAATACTCCTGATGACAAAGCAGTACCACCCATCTGTGCCAGACCGCCAATGAAGAATATTGGTTTTTTAAGATCAAGTGAAGCATAATCAAACGATATAGCATCATCACAAAAAGGATGAAAATCAAGAATTGCAGAGAGAGGTTTTTGTAATTCAACTAGCATTTCATCAATTTCAATACTGTAGGATTCTAAATTCAAAACTTTGGCGCAAAATGCAATTCTCCCATCGCCTGATCCAATATCAATTATTTCAGAGTGCCCAAGATCTTTTGCAAGTAAAGCACCAACATAACCTGACATAATCCATGTAGGAGAAAATGGAGCTCTACTTGAAGAATACTGAATGCTGTTTAACCAATATTTGTTAATGTCGCCTTCATAAACAATGCAATTTGTTTTACCGATTTTTTTCTCAAAGAAATCATAATAGATTGGATTCCTTGTTGCAAACTCATGCAATAGTTCTAAATCATTTTCTTTTATTGGGAAAAGATCTGATTTTGATTTTGGAATTACTTCTTGAATCTGACTATTGCCGTCATAGGTTTTTACAAATTCTTTTTTTAATTCAATTAAATTCTCGGCAATCTCTTTAATCATTTGAGAGTCCTTTGTCATATTGTTCAACAAATTCTTTAGTGCTCATTTTTTGGCGTAGTTCTTCAAATAATTTAGCGTCAGACTCGATTTGCTCTTTTGATTTTTCTCCAGGATTTTCTGACTGTAAAATTTTTGTTGTTTCCTGGATGGAAGAATTAAGATGCCTAGAGATCTTTGGGTGAACCTCAGAATTGAATTTCTCAGAAATGTATTTTTCAATATTTGTAATTTGCTCCAAAAAGGAATTGTTCTCCATAGCCTGTGTTTTTAGCATGGAAATCATAGAGGAGACATTCATGACTTGGTAATAGGTCTCAACAATTTCATGCAGAGTCAAGTCAGGTTTTGTTTCAGCAGTGTCTATCAAATTTTGAAGTTTTTTTGATTCAGTCTCAAACATTTTAGAAATATCGTCAGATGATGACATGTAAGAAAAATAATTTCAAATTTTTAAAAATGTTGGTATTATGCTTCTTTCTCTGCCTTGTTGACATAGATGTAATTCATAATCAGGCCAGCAATGATTCCACCGATAATTGGACCTACCCAGTATAACCATTGAACTTCCCATAGTCCAGCATCACCTGAAAACAATGTTGGGGACAAGGATCTTGCAGGATTCATTGATGCTCCAGTTAAAGGAACACCTACCAAATGAAGTAAGAAAATCATCCCACCAATAACTGCACCATAAACACTCTTTGGTGCTTTCTTGTGAACTGCAGTCATAAAGATTACAGTAACCAAGAAGAAAGTCAAAATTATCTCAACTATCAATCCAGACATCATGCTACCTCCAAGTATCTCACTTGGACCGCCATGTGCACCCCAGAAAACAGGTTTTCCGATTTCAGGAAATAGTGTAACAAGTGTACCAGTTGCAACAATTGCACCAATTATTTGAAATACAATATATCCAATTCCATCTGCAATTCCAATTTTCTTTGTAATCATCATTGGAATAGTTACTGCAGGATTAATGTGAGCACCAGAAATATGTCCAAATGCATAGACCATAAATGCAATAGCAGCTCCGTGGCCTAAGGATATCATAATAATACCTTCTATGGTCAATCCTTCTCCAAAAACTGCTGCAGCTAAAATTACAGACAAAGGTCCAAAGAACACTAAGGCAAATGTAGCAATTGCTTCTGCAAGCCAACTTCTGGGACTAACCATCAAGCAAAAGCCATTTGAGTTACCATATAAAACATTCGGAGATGATCCTTGATCTCATCTCCTCAAAAAGTAATTAATTATGGGTAAATTCATTTGAGAATGTATGATTTCTGAAGGAGACCCTGTACCAAAATTTGAGGTTAATGATGCAAATGGGAACAAAGTAAAATCTTCAGATTTCAAAGGGAAAAAACACGCCATTTACTTTTACCCAAAAGATTTCACTCCAGGATGCACTACTGAAGCCGATGAATTTTCAAAAGATTATAAAAAATTCCAAAAGGCAGGAATTGAAATTATTGGAATTAGTCCAGATGACGTAGACTCGCATAAAAAATTCTGTGATAAAATGGGGATAAAATACCCACTATTAGCTGATGTGGATAAAAAAGTCTCAAAGATGTTTGGAGTTTGGGGCAAAAAGAAATTCATGGGAAGAGAGTACATGGGCGTTGCAAGAAGCACTTTTCTTGTAGATGAAAAAGGAAAGATTTTCAAAATTTATCCCAAAGTAAAACCAGATGGGCATTCAAAACAAGTTTTAGACGATTTTCTAAATTAAAAATAAAGTAAAAGAAAAAGTTGTAGAAAGATCAGAAACCTTTTGGAAGTGTGCCTCTAGATGATTTTGGTGCTTCAGGTTCTGGTTTTGCTTCAAACCCTTTTGGTAATGCACCTCCTTTTTTACTAGATGCAGATCTTGCCTCAGCTGCGGCTCTTGCTTCAGCTGCAAGTGATTCTTGATAAGCTTTCTCTTGATCAATTCTTTCTTGTTCCATTCTTTTCAAGTAATCTTGTTCATATTCTTCGAGTTGTTCTTGTCGTGATTTGCTGTCATTTCCACCAGAGCTGGTTTGTTGTGGTGGAGGTGTTTGTTGTGTTTGCCCCATTCCTTTTGGAAGTGTTCCTTTAGCTGGTTTTGGTGCTTCTGGTGGAGGTGCTTGTGTTTGTGCTTTTGCCTCAACGCCTTCAACACTCAAATTAACGCCACTAAATGATCCAAATCTTTTGTCAGCTGGATGGAATGCCATTCTTTGTCTTGTTGCAAAGTATTGGTTTGATGGTGCTGTATAACCAGTAACTGTTGCTTTTTGATCATTCCAGTTTCTTGTCGGAACTGTTCCAACAGGAGCATGTAGTCTAACAAAGTATCTGTTAGGTGCTGGAGAATAGCCTGTTACTTTTGCTCTGTAATCATGAAATGATGTCATTGGAGCAGTATAGTATGCATTCTCTAAAGCCTCTTGTACTGTTGCTGGAGGTTGTGATGTTGTTTCAGCTGGTTTTGGTGCATCCTGTGGTTTAGGAGATTCTGCTGGTTTTGCTTCCATGCCCTTTGGTAGAACACCTTTAGGTTTGGTTGTTGCAGCAGGTCTTTCAGCTGGTTTTGCTGGAGATGGTTTTGTCTCAGCTGGCTTAACTTCAGCAGGTTTTGCTGGAGCTGGCTTTGTCTCAGCTGGTTTTGGAGCAGGTTTTGCTTCAAGTTGCGTCGATAATTTAGTTAGTTTTGCTTCAAGTTCTGCGATTTTCTCTTCTAGATCTTTTTTTGTATTTGCCTTACGTTTCGCTGCCATTCCTTTCAGTAAATAGTGCATTGTTTATTTACATTTTGATCACGGACTTATTTTTCATAAAAGAAATTAGGAAAAACATAGAATAATTTGTAAAAATTTCAATGGTTTTGAGGTAGAAAGTTCTGAAGATCGTTACGAGTATCAATCAGGCTCCCAAAAATGCATGACATACATGCAGTTATTGCATCTCCATAGTTTAACATGAATCCCATTTTCGGTATCGGCGACATATTTTCCATCTTCCATCTTGGTAACTCTTGGCAAATAATTCAATTCTTCATTTTCAAGCCATTCATTTTGTTGGCAGTTAGGACAGACAATTTTTGGAGGCATGTACAATATAGAAAATGATCAAAGAAGAATATTACTATTAAAAATAGAAAATAAAGGATGTAATTGAATTAGAAACCTTTTGGAAGTGTTCCTTTAGCTGGTTTTGGTGCTTCTGGTGGAGGTGCTTGTGTTTGTGCTTGTTGCAGCAGGTCTTTCAGCTGGTTTTGCTGGAGCTGGTTTTGTCTCAGCTGGCTTAACTTCAGCAGGTTTTACTTCTGCTGGCTTTGTCTCAGCTGGTTTTGGAGCAGGTTTTGCTTCAAGTTGCGTCGATAATTTAGTTAGTTTTGCTTCTAATTCGGCAATCTTTTTTTCAAGATCTTGCTTTGTTTGCTTTTTAGCAGCTGCCATAATTTTGATGAACTAACTGGGGTTTATGTACATTTGGGTTGATTACCTCAACCAATTTTGATCAAGTTTTATATGCACTGAAAGCATAGTTGATCTAATGGACGATTTTGAGAAAGAATTTCCTGAGTTTGATTGGAAGAATATTCCAGCATACAAACATCCTGGAGGCAAAGATTGTCCATGCCCAAAGCACGAATACATTCGAGAGCAGATTAACTTTACAAAACAAGTAAACGAGAAAGGTAAAGAGCCATCAAAAGTCACACTCAAGTTTTGCCCCGATCATTACAAAGTCTACATGGAAGAGGTAATTCCTGCAATGCCACTAAAGTACAAAATTCTAACAAAGATTGCTCTAAAACTTGGAGCAATTCAAGTTGAGCAACTAAAGTACATGGAATCAGAATTATGCTTTTACTGTAAATTCGGTTCTGGCGGTCATGACAAAAAGAATGAACTTCCACCAATGTAATCATTAAAAATTACATAGAATTTTTGAACTTGAAATTATCAAAACGCACCATAGTGTTTTTCTCAAAAACCATTATGAAGATTTGCAGAATGAATTAGAATTCGCATGATGACTTTAAGAAAAATAAGATGAATCCAGTTAAGCTTATACTTGAACTAGGATCAAAGTAATTGTGGCAATAGAGGACATTCATGAGTTCATATCAGAACTAGAAAAGAATGGAGAATTAAAGAGAATAAAAACTCAAGTTGATGCAGATTTAGAGATTGCAGAAATTCTAAGAAGGGAAATGTATGCCAATGGTCCTGCAGTTCTTTTTGAAAATGTAAAGGGTTTTGAGATGCCAGTATTGGGTAATGCGTTTGGTTCAATGAAAAGATTGGAGATTGGACTAGAGATGACAGACTTTACTGAAATTGGTAAAAGAATTGCAGACATGACAAAGATGGATATTCCATCAGGATTACTAAACAAAATAAAAAAACTTCCAGAACTATCAAAGATGACATCATCATTTCCCAAAACAGAATCTAGCGGTCCAGTAACAGAGATAACATCAAGTGATGCATCTTTTGATGATTTACCAATTTTAAAATCATGGCCAAATGATGCAGGAAGATTCATCACTTTGGGATTAGTTGCAACAAAGCATCCAGAAACAGGTGTAAGAAATTTGGGTGTTTACAGAATGCAAGTTATTGATAAAACTCATGCATCAATGCACTGGCAGAAACATAAACGAGGAGCTAATCACGGAGAAATTTCAAAAGAAAAAGGAGAAAAAATTCCAGTGGCAATTATTTTTGGAGGAGATCCTGCAACAATATTTTCATCCATTGCACCAGTTCCAGAAGGACTTGACAAGTATCTGTTTGCAGGAATTACAAGAAAGGAAGGTATCAAAACTGTAAAATGTAAAACAATTGATCTAGATGTTCCAGCAAATGCAGAGATTGTTTTAGAAGGATACGTTGATCCTGCAGACATTAGAGATGAAGGACCATTTGGTGATCATACAGGATACTACACACCAGTTGAACCATATCCAACATTTACACTAACTGGAATTATGAGAAGAAAAAATCCAATTTATGTTACAACAGTGGTGGGCAAACCAATTCTAGAGGATGCATATATTGGCAAAGTAATCGAAAGATCATTTTTACCTTTGATACAAATGTTCCATCCAGAAGTTGTAGACTTTAGCATGCCTGCAGCTGGCTGGTTCCAAGGATTTGCAATTATTTCAATCAAAAAGAGATACCCAGGCCAAGCAAAGAAAGTGATGATGGGATTATGGGGAATGGGGCAGTTGTCACTAACAAAGATGTTCGTTGTAGTAGATGAGGACATTAACGTTCATGATATCAATGATGTGATTTGGGCAATTACTACAAGAGCAGATGCTGCAAGAGATACAACAATTATCAACAACACACCAACTGATACTCTAGATCCAGCATCACCTCTTGTCAATCTAGGATCAAAGATGGGGATTGATGCAACACAGAAAACCAAAGAAGAAGGGTATGAAAGAGAGATTCAACAACCAGTTAAAGTTGATGAAAAGACAAAAGATCTAGTAGATTCCAAATGGTCTGATTACGGGCTATAGTGTCACAGGATTGTAGAAATTATCTCGCTCTTCAACTTCGTAACCAATTTGATGTATTGCATCCATGATTATTTTATCAGTAAGCTCAGTTGAGCGTGCACCAGTGCATGAAACTACTTCTTCTCCAATTAGTGTACCACCAAAGTCATCAGCACCATATTGCAATGCAAGTTGTGCCATACCAACTCCATTTGTTAGCCATGAAGATTGAATGTGGGGAATTAATCCATCAAGCACGAGTCTTGAGATTGCAATCATTTTCAAGAGTTGAATTCCACCAGTACCATATTCTACAAGACCTTCTTCGTGCATCAAAGTATTATTTGGCTCAAAATTCCATGGAATAAATGCCATAAAGCCATTAGTTTTTTCTTGTAGTTTTACAATTTTGTAAAAGTGCTCAACAATGTCGCTTTTGTTTTCTACATGTCCATACATCATTGTAGCTGAAGCTGGAATTCCAAGTGAGTGTGCCTCATCCATGATTCTAATCCAATCATCACTGGAAATTTTCTTTGGACTGATGATTTCTTTAACTGAATCAGTTAAGATTTCAGCACCAGCTCCTGGGATTGATTGTAATCCCGCATCTTTTAGTCTAGACAAGATTTCTTTAGTAGAGGATTTTTCAACTCTTGCAATCATGTCAATTTCAGATGTAGATAATCCATGAACGCCAACTGTTGGGAATTTCTCTCTAATCATTCGAAATGCATCTTCATAATATTCAATCTTCAAATTCGGATTATGGCCACCCTGAATCAAAACTTGGCGGATCTTAAACATATCAAAAGAAGTTTTGACTCTGGTTTCAATTTCGTCAAGTGTTAGAGTGTACGAATCTTCAGCCCCCGGTGATCTATAAAATGCACAAAATTTACAATCAGTAATACAGACATTAGTGTAATTCAAAATTATATTATTTACAAAAGAGGCCTTTTTGCCAAATTGTTTTCTTGTGAGGTGGCCAGCAGTAAGACCCATCAAATGAACATCATCAGACTCTAAGAGTCTCAAACAGTCCTCAGGTCCAGGGCGTTGACCGTTTAGAGAATTTTCTAAAATATCTTTAATATCACTTTTTTGAATTTGTTCAGTAGTCTGACTCAATTGTTGTGTATCCTTTCCATTTTCTATTTAATCCTTGATAGAAATAATGAATACACCTAATGAGGGATTTGTGCTCAATTCAAAAAAAATACCAGATTTATGAGTCACGTTATTTTTAAGTAGGGCACAAAAAGCAGATCAACGCATGGTATCAGGCAATCAAATCAGATTAAACAGAATTCTTCGAAAAGGAAGAATGTTATGTATTCCAATGGATCATGGAATTTCAAATGGACCAATTGAGGGTCTTGAAGATCCAGTATCTACAATTTACAAATGTGAGGGGCATGGACTTACTAGTGTAATTATTAACAAAGGAATTCTCAAAGCATTACCAAAACCAACCAAAGTTGGAGTTTTAGTTCATTTTTCTAGCAGCACATCATTGTCATTATCACCAAACCGAAAAATGCTTACTGGAACTGTAAAGGAGGCAGTTGCAATGGGGGCTGATGGAGTTTCACTACATATCAACATTGGAGGTAAAGAAGAGCCAGAGATGTTAGAACAGTTAGGAATGACTGCAGATCAATGTCATAAATGGGGAATGCCACTTTTAGCAATGATGTATCCAAGAGGAGAAAATATCAAAGACCCACATGATCCTGAAATTGTAGGACATGTTGCAAGAATTGGAGCAGAATGTGGTGCAGACATCGTAAAGACACTATACACTGGCGATATTGACTCATTTGCAAAAATTGTAAAAAGTACTCCAGTACCAATTGTAATTGCAGGTGGGCCAAAAGCAAAAACAGATTTAGATATTCTTCAAATGACTGAAGATGCCATGACTGCAGGAGCTAAAGGAGTCACATATGGCAGAAACATCTTTGCACATAAAGCACCTGAAAAAATAGTAGAAGCATTAGCTGACATAATTTTTAGAAAAGTAACTGCAAAGGAAGCAATGAAGAAAATTGAGTAAAAATAGAGAATTAATTATTTCACCCAAAGTCTCACAAACACAGTTAGCTAAGTTCCTCCCACAGTTAGAATCTGAAGGAATCAAAATGTTGTATATTGACCCAAAGAAATTAGGAAAGAAAAAAACAAAAATTAAAACAGTTTATCCATCTAGCTCATCAAACTTTGTAGTTCTTGAAAAAGAAGGGGCAGTAAAACCAAAAGGCAAGAAAGTGGGAATGAAGTTTCAAGTATTATCAAATTCAGACATTGAACATATTCTAACTGTTGCAAAGAAGGGGTTGGACTTTGTCATTGTAGAGGTAAAAGATTGGAAAATAATTCCTTTAGAAAACATCATAGCAAAACTCCACAAAATTCACACACAAATTTTTGCAATTGCAAAAACTCCTGAGGAAGTAAGAAAAATGTTCTCAATTTTAGAAGTTGGTGTAGACGGAGTAATTTTCAATACAGATTCAATTAATGAAGTAAGAGAAGCAATGCTATACCTAGGAACAAGAAGTTTTGATATGGAGCCTGCAAAAATTATTGAGATCAAAGAGGTAGGAGATGGTGAACGAGTTTGTGTAGATACTGCATCAATGCTTCACAAAGGGGAAGGCATGTTAATCGGAAGCAGATCAAACTTTTTGTTTCTTGTCCATAATGAATCAGTAGGATCATCATTTACATCCCCCAGACCATTTAGAGTAAACGCAGGTGCAGTTCACTGTTACACATTATCACCTGATGGAACAACAAACTATCTTTCAGAAGTCGAGACAGGTTCTGAAGTTTTAATTCTAAATTCAAAAGGAAAAGCAAGAAGAGCAACTGTAGGAAGATCCAAAATAGAAAGAAGACCAATGTTGATGATCAAAGCTTCTGCAGGGGGAGAAATAGGAGGAATAATAGCTCAAGATGCTGAAACAATTAGATTTGTAAAACCAAACGGGCAACTAGTCTCAGTAACACATCTTAAAAAAGGAGATACCGTTATGGTGCATTCAAAGCCTGCAACTGGCAGACACTTTGGAATGGAAGTATCCGATGAATATATTCTAGAAAAATGAAATACAAAACTTGTGTGTCAATTGCAGAAAAAACACCAAATAAAATTAAACAGACATTAAAAATTGCACTAAAAAAGTCAGATTTTGTTGAAGTGAGATTAGATTTTTTAAAAATTGAGCAAATACCAGAATCATTAGAATTAATCAAAAAAGACTTGAGTAGAATTGTATGTACACTTAGACCAAAAACAGAAGGAGGAAAATTTTCTGGAAATGAAAAAGAAAGAATTGCAATTCTCAAACTTATTGCAGAATATAATCCATTTTTGTTAGATGTGGAGTATAATACATTAAGAAAAAATTCAGGGTTGGCAAAATATCTCAAATCAACAAAAACAAAACTACTTGTTTCATGGCATGACTTTAAAAAAACTCCAAAATCTTCAGAGTTAAAAAAGAGAATTGATCAAATGTACAAGTTTTCAAAGCATGTCAAAATTGTAAGTACAGCAAATTCAACAGATGATGCAACTAGAATGCTAGAGTTGTATAGTAAAAAAGGGAAAAATAATTTGATATCATTTGCAATGGGAGACATGGGAAGAATTTCAAGGATTTTGTGCCTATATTTGGGCAGCCCATACACGTACGTCTCTTTAGGAAAAGCAGTAGCACCAGGTCAATTTAGTGTAGATGAGGTAAAAAAAATTACGAATCTAAAATAATTATCAATTGAGAGTTTAAATCAATCATACAAGTGAGAAAAATAAGATGGGAAAATCATTTGCAGTAATAGGAGATCCAATTGATCATTCATTATCTCCAAATATCCATAGCGCCGCATTTAGAGAATTAAATTTAGATTCATCATACATTGCATATAGAATTCCAACTGATGAATTAGAAGTAGGCATTGAGGGGCTCAAAAAAATAAAGATTGATGGATTCAATGTCACCATTCCCCACAAAGTAGAGATGATGAAGTATCTCGATAAAATGGATGAATCTTGTAGTTTGATTGGAGCAGTAAATACTGTTACAAACAAAGACGGAGTTCTAAAAGGTTACAATACAGACATGGATGGTTTTCTAGAGCCATTTAAGAAAAAAAAGTTAATCATAGAAAACAAAAAAGTTCTTCTTCTGGGTGCAGGAGGTGCAGCAAGAGCAATAGTTGCAGGATTTGCAAAAGAAAAAGCCAAATCCATTACAATTGCAAACAGAACTTTACAAAACGCAATCAATCTATCAGAATTTGCAAAGAAGATAGGGCTTGATGCAAATGCAATAAAGATTCAAGATGTCAAGGAATCCGCAAAAGATTACGACATCATAGTAAATGCAACTTCAGTGGGACTAAAAAATGAGCAGAGTCCAATTTCTCTAGAGGGCATCAGCGATAAAACAATAGTTTATGATATCGTATACATGCCAATGAATACAGATTTTATAAAAAAAGCAAAGGCAAAAAATGCAGTAATAATTTTTGGTTATGAAATGTTACTAGGTCAAGCCGTTAGAGCCTTTGAGATATGGAATGAGATGGAAGCACCTTATAATGCCATGAAAAAAGCATTGTTAGGAGGATTTTGATGGCAAAAGCAAAGGCTACAGTCCATGGAGCAATATCACTAGTCAACGCGATTGCAAATCAAAAAGGTGCAACTTTAGGAATAGAGTTAACAGTAGAGGCAACAATTGAGACAAGTCCAGGTAAAGGAATTATCATAGAATCAGATAATAAAACTCTCAGTTCCAGATTAATCAACAAAACAATTGAGAAGATAGTCTCAAAGAAGGATTTAGAGCAAAATAAAATTTCAGTTAGACTAGATTCAGAAATCCCAACAGGATATGGACTAAAGAGTTCAAGTGCAATTTCATCTGCAGTTGCACTTGCATGTGCAAAGTTATTCAAACGTAAATTTACGGATCAACAGATTTTGCTTGCAGGAGTTGATGCATCAATTGAATCCAAAGTCAGCATTACTGGAGCATATGATGATGCTTGCTCATGCTACTATGGAGGATTTAATGTCACGGATAATGCAAAGAAAAAAAGAATACATTTTGAAAAAGGGCCTACAAATTTGATTGCAGTGATATTTATTCCAAAAAATAGAAAACGAGGTAATTTGAAAAATCTCAAAGTGCTATCAACAGTTTTTGAAAATGCTTGGGAATTGGCAAGAAAATCAAATTATTGGGAAGCAATGATAATCAACGGTTTAGCAACAGCTTCAATTCTTAATTCTGATCCTAAAATCATTACAAGTTTGATTGAAAAAGGGGCAATTGCAGCTTCAGTTTCAGGAAATGGTCCTGCAATTGCAGCTGTTGTAAAAAAGGAAAATGAATCAAATATTAAAAAAATATTCTCTGCTCTGGAAGGAAGAGTGATTGTTTCTAAAGTGAATAACAAAAAGGCTGAAGTTCATGAAGTGTAAGGTTGAAAAGTCAAAAATTTCGGGGCAAATAATTTGTCCTGCAAACAAGAGTTATACCCATAGAGCTATCTTTCTTGCATCACTTGCTGGAAATAATAGTAAAGTGGAGAATATTTTACGTTCAGCAGATACTGCTGCAACCATAGAAGCATGTAAGAAATTTGGGGCAGAAATGGAAATTGGGAATTCATCAATAATGGTAAAAAATCCCATAAAATTTGATAAAATTGTGCCTGAAATCAATACCGAAAATTCAGGAACAACTATTCGAATTGCATCGGGGATTGCCAGTCTATTTACAGAAGAGATAACATTAACAGGAGATTCTAGTTTGCAAAAAAGACCGATGCAGCCATTACTTGATGCATTATCAAGTATTGGTGCACAATGTAGTTCAACTGATGGAAAACCACCAATCAAAATCAAAGGAAAGATTTCGGGAGGAGATGTAAAGATTCCAGGGAATTTTTCTAGTCAATTTATTTCAGCATTATTAATCAGTGCACCACTAACAGAAAAAGGGATTAATCTTACAATTGAAGGGAATCTAGTATCAAAACCATATCTTGATGCAACAATAGCTACAATGAGAAAGTTTGGGGTAGTTGTTCAAACATTAATTCCATACAAAAGATATAACATTACACCACAAAAATACAAAGAGACAACATTTACTGTCCCAATTGATTTTTCAAGTCTTGCACTACTTCTTTCATCAACTGTTCTAAATGGAGATGAGATAACAATTAAAGGAAATATAGGAAATTTGCCACAGGGTGACGAGGTGTTCATAGACATTCTAGAACAATTGGGAGTTTCTGTTATGATTAATGAAGAAGAAATCAAAATCAAATCACCTGAAAAATTAACTGGAGGAAAATTTGATTTGAGTAATTCTCCAGATCTTCTACCACCACTTGCAATCTTAGCACTAAAATCATCAGCACCAATTGAAATAGTTAATGTAAAGCATGCAAGACTAAAAGAGACAGATAGGATTGCAATAATAGCAAGAGAACTTGTCAAACTAGGAATTAAAATTCAAGAAAAAGACGATGGATTGATCTTAGAGTCGTCAGAAAATTTGAAAGGAGCAGTACTAAATTCCGAAAATGATCATAGATTATTCATGTCTTTTTGTATTGCTGGAATGTATATAGGTAATTGCACAATATCAGATCCAGAGTCAGTAGATGTATCATTTCCAAATTTCATAGAAGAAATGAATCGCCTTGGTGGAAAAATTCAAGTAAATTAAAAGTAATTTCAAAAAATCAAGTAAAATGAATAAAAGGCGCGACCCTGTATAGGGTGAAAAGCATTCTCCTCACCCGCAACGCTTTTGCGAAGATAACATGTCTTTTTCGCAGGGCCGCGCAAATTATGGTTTATAATTTACACGTTTTTCCATATTATGTGTATGTAATTATTATATTTAAGAATATATTATAATTATTTCAATAAATATATGATAATTATGTAATTTTTATTCACACTCACTTTGAGCAAAAAACATAGAAAATTATGAAGAAACCCCAGTAAGGAAAATCAATTTTGCAAAATTAGAGTGAATCTTTTGATCAGGGATTTTTAGGAAGAATTATGGTAAATGTTGTTGGCGGAGAAGTTACAGAAATAGTGCCATGATGACCTTGGACAATAGAAGCTACACTTGCCAAGCCAAGTCCAGTTCCTTGTTGTTTTGTAGTAAAAAGAGGTTCAAAAATATTTTCTTTTAGATCAGTAGGAATTCCTTTTCCCGAATCTTGAACTGAAATTACAACCTCATTTACAGTGTCTTCACAGTTTATTTTTATTTCACCTTTTCCATCAATGGCCTGAATTCCATTAATAATTAGATTCGTAAGAGCTACTGCTAGTCGTTTTTTATCACAATAAAATTCAAAATCATTTTTTGAAATATCAAAATAAATTGAATTTGGAAGATTAATTGAATCTAATGCATCAGCAATTATTTCAGACATGTTTGTTTTTTCAATTTGCATAGGTTCGTTTCTTATGTATCCTAAAACATCTTCAATTTGATGAGATATTCTATTTATTGCACGTTCAACTCTATCAAAATGTTTTTGATCAATCTTTGTATCTTTGGACATTAATTTTAGATTTTCAAGAGATACTTGAATAATGGAAAGAGGGTTTCGAATATCATGGGCCAATCTTGCAGATAGCTCACCAATAGTGACAAGTTTTTCTTGTTTTAACAATTTCTGTTGGAGTTTAATTCGTGGTGTGATGTCTGTTCGAATTTCAATAAAATGATGAATGGTATTTCCATCATAAATGACAGGAGTAATCACGGTTTTACCCCAATGAAAAGAGCCATCTTTTGATCTGTTTTTGATTTCACCGCTCCAGGTATCACCAGATTTGAGAGTGTTCCACATACTTTTAAAAAATGAAGGAGGATGGTATCCAGAGTTCACAATTTTGTGAGTTTTACCAATCAATTCATCTCTAGAGAATTTTGAGATTTTACAATATTGTTCATTGACAAAAGTAATTACACCGTCAGGATTAGTAATGGTGACACTTGCAGAATTATCCAATGCCCTTCTAAAATTTTCAAGTTCTTGTACAGATGATTTAACGGTATTGCCCATTTCGATAATGTCATTTCTAAGGCTGTCAAACTCATTTTTTGAATGAGTAGAGATAATATCGTATTGTCTTTTAGAAATTTGTGTAGTTAATTGTTTCAATGATCCTACTTGTTTTGATATATCATATGAAACAATTATGACAATAGAGATAGATGCTAATCCTAAAAGGATATTGATGATTAAAGTTGAAGTTGTTATTTTGCCAGAGATATCACGGATAGAATTTTGTTCCAGTTCTTTTCCAGTATTTTCCACGGCATAATTTTTATCCAATATATTTTGAAAATCTTCATTTATCAATCTTAAATCTTGAATTAACGTTACAGATTCTTCTTTGTTTTCAGAGTCAACAACACCAATTATTGCATTTGACGTTAAGATAAAATCATCAAAGATTTTTTCATAGTGGTCGACATAATTATTCATCATGTTTTTCATGTTATCATCAGCTAAATCATTACCCAACGAATTTTTTGCATTTGCTAAAGTCTCATAATCACTAACGTGATTCAGAAAGATAGTTTGTTCTTCAAAATAAGCATCCTTTGTGGCATCGTTTGGAAAAATAGTGTAATAAAGCAAATAATTATTCATGTTGTTAAATGAAGTTTCAATGTCTCCCAGCATTGTTAATGCAGGAATGCTCATGGAATTGTGATATTCAGCAACAGAATTGATCTCAAAAGACAAGTAAGAACTGTATGACTCACCTGTAACAAAAATTCCAATTATTATTACTAGTCCAAGAGCTAATTTTGTACGAATCTTCAATTTACAGTTATTTGGAATGGATTAACTGTCATTGTTAAACATTTTTCAATAAATTAAAAAAATCAAATTGCATCAATTCATGAACATAATGACTCTATTTTTTAAAATGTAAAATTCAATCACATACTTTCAAGCATAATTTTAACAAAGACAAATGAGAGGACATCTTAAAAATATGATTTTTCATGCCTGACTTCCTACCTAAAATCAGTAATTTGTTTTGGATTACCGTTATAAGCATCATTTAACTTTAGTAGATTATTGTCGGGAAGTTCAATCGGTCAGCGTCTAATTTTAACAAGTTTTGGTGAAAGCCATGGAAAAGCTATAGGTGCAGTGTTAGATGGTTGCCCTGCAGGTCTAGAAATAGATAAAAAAGAGATTCAGAAGATGTTAGACCTGAGAAAGCCCGGTCAAAACATCATATCAACACAAAGAAAGGAAGGGGATGTTGTAGAAATTGTTTCAGGGGTTTTTAGAGGATTTACAACTGGAGCTCCAATTACCATGTTAATTTGGAATAGTGATCAAAAATCAAAAGATTATGAAAATTTAAAGACAAAACTAAGACCTGGACATTCAGATTATCCTGCCATGGTAAAATATAATCATTTTAATGATCATAGAGGAGGAGGCAGATTCTCTGGAAGACTTACTGCTACACATGTTATGGGCGGAGCAATTGCAAGAAAATTACTTAAAGTTACACTAGGAATTGAAACTAATTCATTTACATCACAAATTGGAAAAATTAAGATGGATAAAGATTTCAATGAAAAAATGATATCGTCAATTTATAAAAATGAAGTAAGATGTCCAGAAAATAAAACTGCAAAAATTATGAGAGAAAGTATCCTAAATGCACGTAAAAAAGGAGATTCTCTTGGTGGGATTATTGAATCAGTTACCACAAATGTTCCAGTAGGATTGGGCGAACCAATCTTTAGTTCATTAGAATCAGATTTGAGTAAAGCGATTTTTTCAATCCCATCAGTAAAAGGAATTGAATTTGGTTCAGGGTTTAGAGGTTCAGAGATGCACGGCTCTGAAAATAATGACTTGTATACAATGAAGAGAGGAAAGATAGTTACAAAGACAAACAACTCTGGAGGAATTCTTGGCGGAATCTCAAATGGGATGCCAATAACTATGAGAATAGCATTCAAGCCAGCTTCATCAATTGCACAAAAACAAAGTACTGTTGATATCAAGACGAAAAAAGAAGGCATTCTGCAAGTAAAAGGAAGACACGATCCATGCGTAGTTCCACGAGCCCCACCAGTAGTGGATTCACTAGTTGCATTGACCATAGCAGATCATGCACTTCTTGCAGGGGAAATCAAGCCTGTTTTGTAAGAAAATGTCAGATATCAATGATCTTCGAAATAGGATGGATGAAGTTACACTTGAAATGATTAGGTTATTGAAAACCAGAACAGATATTGCAAAAGAAATCGGCGAAGTGAAAAAAAATATTGGAAAAGGTGTTACAGATGAAGTCAGAGAAGATAATTTACGCAGAAAAGTAATTTCATTATGTGATGAAATTGGACTAGACGAATCAATTGCAACAAAATTTTTCAATTTCCTGTTAAATGAATCAATAAAGGTGCAATCAATCAATAAACAAACACATCTTTCAATATTTTTAAAAGCAAAGTCAATGGAGCAACAAGGTAAAAAAATTATCCACATGGAAGTAGGAGAGCCAGATTTTTTGCCACCATCAATTGTTAAAAAAGCATTAGAAGATGTTTTTGACAAAGGATTTTTAAAATATGGTCAAGCAAGAGGAATGCCAGTTTTCAGAGAAGCACTTGCAAAATATGCTTCTAATAAATTCAGTGCAGATGTAACTGAGGACAACATCATAGTTAGTCCAGGTGCCAGATTTTCAATATTTGCTGCAATTTCTACACTTCTTAATCCTGGTGATGAAATGATAGTAATAGAACCTGCATGGCCAGCTTACAAAGATTGTGCACTTAATGCGGGAATAAAAGTAAGAACCATCAGTACTACTCTAGAGCAAAAATGGGAGCCATCATTAGAGCAGATCAAAGATACAATAAATTCAAACACAAAGATGATCGTGTTAAATTATCCAAATAATCCAACAGGCAAAATACTTTCTGAAAAACTTCAAGATGCGATTGTAGAAGTGGCCAAACAAAATGATTTGTATGTACTTAGTGATGAAATCTATTCCCAATATGCAAAATCTAGCTGGAAAAGCATTCTATCATATAATTATAAGAAAAGCATTGTTACTCAGTCATTTTCAAAATCTCATGCCATGACAGGATTTAGAATTGGGTATGCCATCGCAGATACTGAAATTATTGAAAAAATGGCAAAATTAGAGGCATTATGCCTGACAAATGTCTCTGAACCCATCCAATACATTGCCATGAAAGCCCTAGAAGCAGACACATCCAACAATACTAATACGGTTCAAAATAGACTAGATATGTTGACTGAAAAAGCATCTAAGATGGGACTAGATTTTGTAGTTCCAGATGGTGCAATGTACATTTTTGCCAGAATTAATCAGAACGGATTTGATGGTATTCAATTTGCCAATTCTAGTCTTGACAAAGGACTTGCCATAGCACCAGGTGAAGGATTTGGTAATTACAAGAATTTCATCAGAATTTCTGCATGTCAAGACGAGAAAACACTAATTGAGGGAATGAATATACTGAGTAACATCATGAGTGAAGAGAAATGAAGAAGATTACAGTAGTCGGTGCTGGAGGTCAAATGGGGCAATGGTTTGCCAAATATTTTGCAGAGAGAGGTTTTGAAGTAACAGGATATGATTCAGAAAATAAAATTGCAGGGAAAAATATTATTTCATCAGATTCTCTAGTAGGTTCAATTCTAAAGGCAGATTATGTAGTATTATGCACACCAACAAGAAGAACACCAGAAATTATTAGACTAATAGCAAAAGAGATGAAGAGGGGAACCTATCTCATAGAAATATCATCTGAAAAATCCAAAGTAGTTTCATCATTATCAAAAATGCCAGATAAAATTAATCCAATATGCATTCATCCAATGTTTGGTCCTGGAACAAAAACTATCAAAGGTCAAAACATAATTTCAGTCCCAATTAAAGATGCTAAAAAAGAACTTACAGTTACAAAAACACTATTTGAAGGTGCAAACTTTGTAACAATTGATGCTGCAGAACATGATAAAAAAATTGCAGTTATTTTAGGACTAACCCATTTGATGAACTTAGTTTTTGCAAACATTATTTCAAAAGATGAAAAAATGAATCTCACAGAAAAAATGTCTGGCACCACATTTAGAGTTCAAAAAACACTAGCAGAAAGTATCATGACAGAATCCCCAGAATTGATTGAAACAATTATTGCTAATCCAGAAATCAGAAGAGTTGCAGAAGAGCTTTGGAAGGACATTGGCAGGTTACTTACTGCAGTACAAGAGTCAAAGACTGAAGAGGTAATCACATACATCAAAGAATGTCAAGAGAGACTAGCCAAGCACACTGATGTTGCTGAATCATACAAAAGAATGACAAAAATGGTAAAAGCAGTTGAAAAATAGCAGGCATGCGTTCAACAAAAATTGTCACGTCGTTTATTAGAAATAATGACAAATTATTGCTTTTAAAAAGAAGTGATAAAGTAAAATCAATGAAAGGGCTCTGGGCAGGAGTTAGTGGAATCATAGAAAATAATGAAGAGCCATTAAAAAGAGCAAAGATAGAAATTTTTGAAGAAGTTGGAATTGCAGAAGATAAAATAAAACTTGTAAAATCAGCAGAGGGAATGAAAGTTCATTCCCCGCAATATGAAAATCATGAATGGGAGATATACCCATTTTTGTTTGAGGCAGAAAATCCAACAGTCAAACTAAACTGGGAAAATTCTCAGTATGAATGGATAAACATAGAAGAATTAGAAAAGTATGAAACAGTCCCTAGTCTTCAAAAAGTATTATTCAATTTGTTGTAAGTTATCGTTTTCTTTTTCGTATTTTTTTTGTTGTGGCAACATCATGTAAACACAAGCACCACCACACATAGTACAAGGAACATTATTTCCAGGATGTTGTCCTGTTCTACTGTGAATTTTAGCTGCTTCCTCTGGATCTATTGATAACGCAAGTTGTTTTTCCCAGTCCAAAGTACGTCTTGCTTCAGTCATTTCCATATCCCATTTGATAACTTTGTCACGAATTTTCACAAGATCACCTGCATGAGCTGCAATTCTGTATGCAATCAATCCTGCTTTTACCTCATCAGCATTTGGTAATGCCAAATGTTCAGAAGGAGTAAGATAACATAAAAGATCCACTCCTTCGCTTGCTGAAACTGCAGCTCCTATAGCACTTGCAATATGATCATGACCAGATGCAATATCAGTTACTAAGGGACCAAGAACATAATATGGCACATCACCGATTAGGGATTTTGCCAATCGTACATTAGCTGCAACCTCATTTAATGGAACGTGACCAGGGCCTTCCACCATAACTTGTATGTCTTGTTCATGGGCACGTTTAGTTAATTGAGAGATATTGATCATCTCTTGAACTTGTAATTCATCATGAGAATCCAAGATTGAGCCTGGCCTAAGGGCATCACCGAGGCTAAATGTTACATCATATTTTTTTGCAATCTCAATCAAATAATCATAGTGAGTCAAATAGGGATTTTCTTTATCATGTTTTAACATCCATGCAGCGGTAATTGTGCCACCCTTACTTACAACACCACCATATCTCTGAACCTTGAGAATTCTTTTTGCAATATCTTTTGTAATTCCACAATGAATTGTAGTGTAATCAACTCCATCTTTTGCATTATTCTCAAATGCATTTAGGTAATCGTCTTCTGTTAAATTCAAAGGGTTTTTGTGAACTTCGACACCATAATTATAAGCCTCATAAATTGGAACTGTTCCAAAAGTAATGGGTGCAGAATCCATTAGTGTTTGTCGTATCATTTTAACATCACCACCATCACTAAGATCCATCATGGTGTCAGCATGATATTTTACTGCAACTTTTGCTTTTTCAATTTCTTCATCTAGGTTGACATTTAGAGTGGAGGTTCCAATGTTTACATTTACTTTAGTTTTAAGACCCTTGCCTATTCCCACATTGTGAATTTTTTGTGGTCGTACATTGTTACTTGGTATTATTATCGAGCCACGAGCAATTTTTGGGATAAGCCATTCTAATGATACATCTTCATCTTTTGCAACTTGTTTCATTTCATCGGTTGCGACACCCCGTCTAGCAGAAGTCATCTGTGTTGCCATAACACAATCTATGTTGTTGCCTGATTTAAACAGTATTGAAAAATTAAAAAAAATCTGATCGCATCAGAATTGTTTGACACTATATTAAGAAAATAGATCGATCTTAAATGCAATTATGTCGTATTAGATTGGTATGAGAGCAATCAAAGAATGCAGGCATTGTGGAAGGGAATTTTATAGTTTAAAAGATGATTTTTGTTCTTTTGATTGTGTAACCCAATCTTCATCATAATTTTCAAATTAGTCTATATTCAATTCTTTTTGTAGTGTAAGTTTTTCAGATTTTATTCTAAAAATTCTATCCATTATAGGTGTGATAATGTGTTCAGAATCATCAGAGTTTGTAAAATTTTCTTTTATCTCTTTTATCCTTTGAGATAATTCAATTTCAGCAGATATCAGAGAGATATATTTTCTTAGTTTTTGATTTTCAGATTTTATGGATTCAATCTCAGAGACACCTGTCATCGTGGAGGACTCCAACTTTCTTCAACGTCTTCATTATTTGTAGACACAAGTAACTGCTTACCACATTTAAAACACTGCCAAAGGAATTTTCTATCTTTTTTTGTTTGGTATTGCATTGGAAGTAAACACGTTGTACATCGTAACTCTTTTGGTGTGTCATCGACAATTGGAATTTTAGTCATTAGTGTGTAGAAAGTTATTCAAGTATAAAATCAATATCAAAAAGAGAAGAATTTTCAAAAATGCAAAGTAAAAGCAAATTAGTGCTAAAAAAAATAGAAAAGCATGAATTTACTTTCAATTGGCGGTTCTGACCCCTCATCAGGTGCAGGAATTCAAAGTGATGTCAAAACTTTTTCAGCATTTAATGTTCATGGGCTTACAGTGATTACTGCCATCACAAGTCAAAATACATCAAATTTTGGCACTACAGAACCAGTATCACAAAAAATTCTAAAGGATCAAATTGAATCTATAATAGCAGATTTTAAAATTGATGGGATAAAAATTGGGATGGTGTATAGTTCCCAGATTATTAAAAGTCTACATAACAAATTAAGAAAATTGAAAATTCCAATTGTTGTTGATCCAGTAATTAAATCAACTACGGGTGGAATGCTAATAGAGAAATCAGCAATTTCAGATTTTCAAAAATACATCATTCCCCTTGCTACAGTAATCACTCCAAACAAGTATGAGGCAGAAATATTATCAAAGATCAAAATAACTTCAAAAAAATTAATTCCAAAGGTTGCAAAAAAAATTCAAAAAATGGGAGCCAAAAATGTTGTCATTACTGGAGTACATACAAGTGATAAAAAAATATTAGATTTTGTTTTGGAAAAAAATAAAGAATATTACATTTCAGGGGAGAAAATTAATAAAATTAATCATGGTAGTGGTTGTAATTATTCAGCGGCCATAATTTTTGCTCTAGCAAAAAATAAAAAAATAGAAGAATCATTAAGATTTGCCCAACAATTTACTCAGAACTCAATTAAAAATGCAAGAAAAGTAGGTGGAGGCATAGCAATCACTGAAATTCAAGATCCCATTCATAGGGATTTATCAAAAGCCATAGAGAAATTTATTCAAATCAAAAATATTTACAAAAGTATTCCTGAATGTCAAATAAATTATGTATACTCCAAGCAAAAACCAAAATCAATAAAAGATATCCTAGGAATTTCTGGAAGAATAGTAAAATCAGGAAATTCAGCTACAGTGGCAGGGGAGTTATCCTATGGAGGATCAAAGCATGTTGCAACTGCATTACTAATAATGAATAAAAAATATCCAAAGATCTGTTCTGCAATAAACATAAAATATCAAGATAGTACAATTTCAAAAATTAAAAAATCAGAACTAATAGTTTCAAGTTATGATAGAAGAGAAGAGCCAAAAAATGTGAAGATTAAAGGGTCTACAATTGAGTGGGGAATTAAACAAGCTGTCAAAAATACAACAAGAGTACCAGATGTAATTTATCACAAAGGAGATTTCGGGAAAGAGCCAATGATCATAGTATTTGGTGAAACACCAGATATGATTTTAAAAAAAATTACAAAGATTATTTGAGTCTGGTTAAAACTCATCCTTGAACATAAATACTCAATTCTCAAATGGAGTTTGTGAAAGCAGTAATTCTTGCCGGAGGTTTAGGCACAAGGCTACAGCCATACACCACATTTCTTCCAAAACCTATGTTGCCACTGGGGGAGAAACCAATTTTAGAGCATCTAATTGAATGGACAAGAAAAAACGGAGTGAAATCAATTGTACTGTGTGTTAGTTATCTAAGAAAAACAATTGAAGATTATTTTGAAGATGGAAAAAGATTGGGAGTGAATATAGAGTATGCAGTTTCAGATAAACCGCTTGCAACTGCAGGACAGCTAAAAACTGCTGAGGAATTCATCGATGATACTTTTGTTTGCATATACGGAGATTCAATTTTTAATTTTAGTCTGAGAAATATGATAAAACAGCACAATCAAAAGAAGGCATTTGTTACCATGAGTCTAAATGAGTACAAAACTAATTTGCCATATGGGGTAATCGAGACATTAAAGAATGGAAGGGTATCAAGTTGGAATGAAAAACCAGAGATAAAAGCAAATGTAAACATGGGATGCTATGTTATGGAACCTGAAATTTTAAAATACATTCCAAAAAACAAACCTTTCGGAATGGACGATGTTATTAAAAAAGCCATGAGTAGGAAAAAACTAGTCAGTAGTTTTCTTACAAAGAATGGATTTACAGATATTGGGAATAAGGCATCCTACAAAAAAGCATATCAAGAATACATCCAAAAATTAGGTAAGATCTGAAATTAAAAATGAGTGAACCAATCATCAGAGAATTAAGAAAAGAAGACCTCTGGAATGGATTTTTAAATTCATTGGATTCATTAAAACTTGCAAGTAATATTGAAAAATCAAAAGCTGATGGTATTTTTGAAAAAATAAATTCCAATCCTGATCACATCATAGCAGTTGCAGAAATAGATGGAAAGATTGTAGGTTCAATAACTCTGCTAATAGAGCAAAAATTCATTCATGATGGAGGTTTGGTTGGGCATATTGAAGATGTAGTAGTTAGCAAAGAACATCAGGGTCAAAAAATAGGAGAGAAGATAATGAAATATCTTATTGAAATTTCGAAAAAACGAGGCTGTTACAAGACAATCCTAGACTGTAATGATGATGTAAAACCATTTTATGAAAAACTTGGTTTCAAGAAAGTTGCAAATGAATTAAGACTAGATAATATTTAGAAGAATTCTTTCTTTGGACGTTTCTTTTTTTCTTTCATCAAATAAGCACCAACAACAATTGCAGGGATGGAGAGAATAATAAACAATATAGGAGTTAACTGAAGATAATCAGTAACATAATCATCATTTATTGAATCCAATATGAAATAAGAGGCCAACATCCCTACCAACAAAATTGCACCGCCTGCAACAATGATCATGCCAGTGGGTTTGGAACCATAAGTTTTTGTCATTATAAAAGGAACAGCAGCTAAAATTCCAGCAGGACCAGCACCGATTGAATAAAACATGAACAGTTTAGAATCAATAAAGTTCTGAGTAAAAAGATCAGGATGTTGATCATCAATCAGTAAGTATTCCAGAGAAATTATTTGACCAACAAACAGTACAAAAAAAACAAGACTGGTTAATGCAAGCCAATTTTCAACTCGCATTTTAATTTTAAACATAGTCTAACACTATTTAGTTGATAAATAAACCATTCAAAAAATCAAACAATACCAACCAAGTTGGCTAATTCTTTCCTACAAGATGCTCCAAGTTTTTCAGCAGCTTGTTCTGGAGAAACATCATTTAAGAAAATACCATAGCCACGTTCTAAACCAGACCAGGATTTTGTTATAGGATAAACTTCAATGTGCCAATGAATTTGTCGGCTGTTTTTCTTTTCAGGGGACAAATGGAAAACGAGATTATACGATACATTTTTGACAGTTTTTGCTAGACCGCCCAAAGTCGCTCTCAAAATTAAAGATAAATCATTAATTTCTTTTTGAGTAATTTTCGAAAAGCTAGTAGTGTGTTTTTTTGGAGAAATCCAAAATTCATAGGGATAAGAAGGAGACCAAGGACAAAATGCGATAAAGCCTTCAGTTTGAAGAACTTGTCTTGGACCACCAATTTCTTCATTTACGGTCTGACACATTGGACATACTCCTTTTTCATTTAGAATTTTATGGGATGCCTCAGCTTCACTCTCAATTACTGGTGGAATGGTGGAAAATGTAAGAAGGTTTAGGTGAGGATGAGGGTTAGTACTTCCTGCTAAATCACCATGATCACCAAAAATTGAAACATATGTAACACCTTTTTGAGTATATAGCCATCGTAATCTATCTTGAACAACAACTAGAACATTTGACCACTGTTCAGGATCAATTGTTGCAAATGTGTCTTTTTCTTTTGGGGATGCAACAACAATGTAATGATATCCATATGCAGGTTCACTATAAAACGGCCTATCACTGTAAGAGTTTTCAGTATCAATTGAAACAATAGGGTTTTTACTTTCAAATACTCTAATTGCCCAACCCTCAACATATTCATCCTCATTATCTTGAAGACGTTGTAGCATTCCGTCTTTTGCTACAAGTGATAGTACAGAAGGATTTGTCATAGATTCATTTCCAGGAGCAAATGGGGATTTTTTTGGATCAATAATTTTATCTTCTTTTTTTGTTACAATCATAAAACGCTCAGAAACATAATCTTTGCGCATATCCCCCATAATTGTAACTGAAAGAGAATGTCTGTTAAAACGTTTACTAAGAGAGGATATCTGTAAATTAAAAACACATTTTGAAATTGATTTCAATAAAAATTAAAAATCATATTTTGAGGATTTTTAAATTATTAAAAAATCAAATTTAAGAAATTAATTGATTCTAAATTTTTGATCGCTTATTTTGTTGCAAGCTTTAAAGGAGAGCATCTAAGTTGCTAAAACAGAGAATATTATGGATAATTCAGATATTCATATGATTTACGTTCTATTAGACGGAGTTGGAGATCTTCCACATCCAGATTTACAAGGTAAAACACCATTGGAGGCAGCAAATACCCCAACTTTGGATAAAATTGCAAGTAACGGATGTATTGGAGAAGTCATTTCGGTTGGAAAAGGAATTGCTCCAGAATCAGACATTGCTGTTTTCAATATGCTAGGATACAAATTCAATCATGCAGAATATGTGGGAAGAGGAGTGATTGAAGCAATAGGTATTGGTATCGACTTTAAAGATGGAGATTTAGCATTAAGAGGAAACTATTCTACACTAAATGATGATGAAGTAATTATCGACAGGAGGGCTGGAAGAAATATTGAAAAAGAGGATGCAGAAGGAGTTGCAAAAGAGATTGAAGAGAAAATCAAACTATCAAGTCCAGATACATCTGTGGTAGTAGCACCAACAATTGGTCACAGAGTTACAGTTAGAATAAGAGCAAACAACAAAAAACTTTCTTCAAAAATCACCAATACAGACCCTGCATATAGCAACATTGGAGGCATGGGAGTAGCAAAAGCAGTAGGGGATTTTCTAAAAATTGAAAAGTGTTTACCCTTAGAAGATGATGAAAGTTCAAAATTTACTGCAAATATAGTTAATGAGTTTTCAGAGCAATCAATCAAAATTATGAAAGAGAGTCAAATTAATAAAAAAAGAAAAGAGCAATCAAAGAAACAACTTAGTTGTATTTTACTCAGAGATGCTGGAAACAAATACCCAGATGTTATTCCAATTAATGAAAAATATTCCATGCAGTTTTCATGTATTGTAGATATGCCAGTAGAGCTTGGAATATCAGATGTTCTAAAAATGAAAGCATATGAAGCTGGAGGATTAACTGATTATGAAGAAAAAGCTAGAGTAGCAGCAAAAGCAATGGAAACTCAAAACTCAATTTATGTTCATCTCAAAGGACCAGATGAATTCGGTCATGACGGAGACGCAATCGGAAAAATGAAAAATATTGAAGAAATTGATCAAAGGTTTTTCAAAACACTTGTTGAAAATATTGATTCAAGTAAAGTTGCAATTGTAATATCTGCAGATCATTCCACACCATGCATCAACAAAGGTCATAGTGATGATCCTGTACCAGTTTTAGTTTCAGCAGATTTTATTAAAAATGATGGAACTACTAGAATGACTGAAGAACAAGCAAAGAAAGGAAGTATAGGTCTTCTTCAAGGTGCAGAGGTAGTTCCCAAAGCACTTGAATTAATTAAATCTCAAACCTAGTTAATTTTTTTGCTTGCTGCATTTCAATTGATTTCTTTCTTATTCTATCAACATCAATAGAATGATACATTGAAGGAGAAGAACCTAATTTTTCTAATGCTCTGCTTAACATTCCAATGCCAATGTTTTCTTCATTTTCTTGTTGGTGAGCAAAAGCTACTGCGACTAAAATAATTCCTTGTACAAGCTCCTTCTCTCTCCCATAGCATTGATTCCAAACTCCCTCAAATGCTTCATGGCACTCCCAGAATCTTTCATTATTAAAGAAAAAGATCCCATCCTGAATACCTTTCTCTTTTTCAATATGCTCCTCAAAAACATGTCTTACATTATCAAGATCCCCAATTGGAGATAGTTTACCGACAACCACATCCAGATCTTCTTTCTCAGCAGCAACATCAAATTCTATAAATTTTGTAGCAACTCTAGCCAATCTTATTGAGACATTTTTCATATCTGACACAAGATCTCTAGCTTTGTAAGCAAGTTCTCTGCAATTTTGAGGTAAATATTTCTCATTTTTGAAATGAAGAAGATAACGTTCCACGATATGAGTCATAGGGAATTTCTTAAATTTCTTCTGGAATTTCAATCAAGGTTTATATGAAATATCTAAAGGATTTTTGATACATGTCCATCATCGAGACAATCACAGACGTAGATAACACATTCCTATCTAGAAGAGAGCTTACATGTAATTTTGCTGGATTAGGTGGAAAACTAAAAAGTTTAGAGGCAGCAGATATGGTCACTAAAGAATTCAAGCTAGATGGCAAAGTTGTAATTCCAATGAGACTCAAAACTCATGTAGGTCAATCACATGTAACAGGTACTTTCTATGTTTACGAAGACGAAGGTTTAGCTAAAAAACATGTCAATCCAACGATTTTCTCCAGAATTGAAAAAACAAAAACAAAATTGGCAGAAGCTCAAGCAGCAGAAGCACCAGCAGAGGATGCATCTGAAGAAGCACCAGCAGAAGTAAAAGCAGAGGATGCCGCACCTGAAGAAGTAAAAGCAGAGGAGAAATCTGAATAATGCCTGTAGAACAAAAAGGCAAGAAAGGTTCTAGCCCAAATGTTTACAAATATTTCAAAGCAGACGGAGACAAAGTTACTAGAATTAAAAAAATTTGTTCTAGATGTGGAAAAGGTGTTTTCATGTCAGAGCACAAAGACAGGCATACTTGTGGAAAGTGCGGACTAACAGAATTCAACCAATAAAAAAAATAGTTTAAAATAACTTTTAATTCAGTACAGTCTTTTTTGTCGAATTTTAGAACTTTTTTCTTCCAGCTGTTCAATTTTTGAAACAAATTCTGGAACAAGTTGTATTTTAGAAAGAGATTCAGCAGACAACTTCACATTATTTGAATCCAGAGAGATATTTGATTTAGGAAGATTTTTGTCAGCCCAAAATTTCATCACTTTATCTTCAAGTTTGTAATCACGAAATCCAGATGGGAATTTTTTTGTGATATGGTTTAGCAAAGTACGATCTTTGAAGACAACTCTTGGTTCAAACAATCTGGTTTCATCAGTATAGACATTTTCAAATAAATTTCCAGATATTTCATCAGATAATAATTCCATCTTTGAGATTTTTCTCATTAATTCAAGAAAATGTAAAAATTCATGTGCTAAAATTGCATGAATGGTACCTTTAAGCCCATAAGCAACCAGAGGTGCAGAAATCTGAATTACAACCTGAAATTTATCGTCAAACACTACGGGGATAGTTCTTGCAAATAGTATTCCAAATTCATAAGAATTGAGATTGGGGGAGGATAATACAAGTGAAGGCTCAACATATGCAACAGGATATTTTATTCCAGATGCTTTTTCAATTCTATTAATTCCTGCAACAACAATTGGGAATCGTTCTACAACAAGATCATAGATTTTATCAGGAATTATTCCTTTGACATGTGCATCTTTGAAACGTATTAGCGGGTCCAATATTACTCCTTGACAAGTTTGAATGTAAAAGGGTTAATTTTTTAGGATCTTGGCTTTCCAGATTTTGCTTTCTTTCTTTTACGGGTTTCAGCCCTTTGATCAGCATGTCTTTGATGTTTACCTTTTTTTCTAAGTGGCATATTTTTTACGATATTCAGAGGTAGTTAATTGTTATCATTTTACTTCAATATCACTAAAATCAAATTCATTACATTTGCATGTATTATCAAGAATTTGAGAAATTCCAGGAGTCACATCATCACCGTCTATAAATCTCCTAACTGGGAGGCCTCCCTGAGTTTTCAAAGTTAGAGTAAAGGTATTTTTAGAATTTTTTTTATATTTTATAAAAAATATTTTTTTCTCTGAACGTTTTCCAGATTTGTCATAAACTACCACGGGTTGTTTTTCAAGAATTTTTAATTTTTTTAGGCTTTTTGAATCAACATCTGAGTATGTAGAAATTTTTAGTTGGATTAAAGAATTGAATTTTAGAGGGTTTTTTGGCGATTCATGAACTAGTTTCAGATTTGAGATTTTCAGAGAATCAGTCTTAAAAGAAGTTAATTTCAGGGTTCGTTTTAGAGGGTTTTGAAGTTTTACAAAAAAGGGCCTACCGGTACCCAAAACTAAACTAGATTTGTCCTCACCACCAATCCAAGTGAATTTAGCAGTAGTCCCACCAATTTTTTCAAAAAGAAATTTTGAGATTTGACCCTCAATACTTTCAAATTCAGAAATTCCATGAAAATCACACATTCTACATCCTTTTCCAGAGCAATTTTCACATGATTTCTGTTTCTGAGGAATGCCTCGCATAGTTTTGACATATCTTCCAGAAAAAGTAATTGATTTTGAGTAGAGGTTTATGGAATCATCTTTTAGATTTACTGTAAATGTTACATCAGGATTTTGAGTATCAATATTTTTTTTTGTTTTTCTAGAAAAGGATTTTGCAAGTTCTCTTGCAACATCAGTCTTTATACTGTCAATGCCTTTTAATTTGTACTGGGAGCGAATTAGATCATCCCTATCCACAATAGATGGTTTTATCATGACTCCAACACTGAATGTATCAAAAGAATAGTTTGATGAGGTATCAAGCATTAATTTTAAGAAATAATTTAAGTTTTCAAATAGATTTTTACATATATGGCATTTTTTTGTAGAGTTTTGATTTAGTTTTTTACCTAAAAGTTTGTTAGAGGATAAACGCAATGTTTTGGAGAATAACCTACCTAAACAATTATCACATAAAGGATATTTTTTTAAGATTTGATTTGCAATAGGGATTATTTTTTGATATTCAGACATACTAGAAAATTTATTTAAAATATTATCCTAATCCCATTTTTCTAAGAGTACCCTGCATTTGGCGTCCTTTAGATGCCTTCATCATACTTTTAGAATTTTTATAATTTTTTATTAGTTCTTTTACTTCACCCTCTGGCCATCCAGATCCACGAGCAATTCTTTTGATTCTAGAGGAATTAAGTAGTCCTTCAGGGTCTGCTTTTTCAGCCTTAGTCATACTTTGAATTATGTATCTCCATTTTGAAACTCTACCTTCCATTTGATCAACTTGATCACCTTTTACCATTCCAGAGAGTCCAGGCATGCTATCAAGAATTCCTTGTAATGAACCCATTTTGCTAACTTCTTCTAACTGAGAAAGAAAATCCTCCATGTTCATTTTTCCACTAGAGATTCTTTTCATTCTTACATCATCACCCTCAGCCTCTAATCGTTTAGCTAAATCCAAAACAGCTTGAATGTCACCCATTCCAAGTAGTCTTCCAACAAATCGGGTTGGAGAGAATTTTTCTAAATCATCAATTCTCTCACCGGTACCAATGTACATGATTTGTGCACCAGTTGCAGCTGATGCGGCAAGTGCACCTCCACCTTTAGCTGAGCTATCCAATTTTGTAATAATTACACCACCAACAGGAATAGTTTTGTGAAATGCCTCTGCCTGATTAAAACATTGTTGACCAATTGTTCCATCAATTACAAGGAATGCCAAATCAGGATCTGCAACTTTGTTGATTCTATCCATCTCATCAAGCAAATCTTGCTCTTCTTTGTGACGGCCTGCAGTATCAATTAGAATAACGTCTAAGGGTTCACCCTCATAATGTTTTAATCCATTTTTCACTATATTTGGAGAATCTTTGTTATTTTCTTCACCATAAACTTCAACCCCAGATTTTTCACACATTGTTCTGAGTTGAACTAATGCACCAGGTCGGTATGTATCAGCCCCAACTACACCAACTTTGTACCCTTGTCTGGTCAAAAACTTGGCAAGTTTTGCTGCAACAGTAGTTTTACCACTTCCTTGAATACCAAGTAAAATAATTTTATTTTGTTTGCCAGGTTTAAACTCAAATTCAGATTCATTTCCTAGTAATTTTGATAATTCATCATAGAGAATCTTGACAATGTGATCTTTTCTGGAAAGACCAGGAGGAGGAGTCTCATTTAATGCCCTTTCTTCAAGGTGTTTAGTAATTTCTAAAACTAGCCTCACATTAACATCTGATTGTAATAGTGCTCTTTGAACATCTTTGGAGAGTTCTTTGATTAGTTCCTCATCAATACCGGAAGATTTTACAATTTTTTTGATTGCATCACCTAAACTATTCTTTAGTCCATCAAGCATTGTTAATTCAACCCTGCATCCACTATTTCAAACCTTCCTCTATAACCATCCCATTCTTTTCTAGATTCTTTAATAATGATCGGTTTTGAAAACAATGGGCAGTTAATAACAAATGTTTCTGCTTCACCACCTTCAAAATTTAAGTTGAATCCAAATTTTTCAGATAATTGCTTCAAGAAAATAATATCTGATTTTGAAATTGATTTGCCAAGCCAACTATCATCTAAGCCACCAGAAGAAACAGATGTAATGATAAAATTGTAATTTGAGTCAATCAATTCATTCATGTATGTTTCCGGTTCTGAATCCCACAAAGGGGATATCAAAATTAAATTAAATTTAGTACATAGAGTTTCAAATTTTTCTTTTTGAAAATTACTTTTTATTCCACCATGAACTAAGCCTTCAATTTGATATTGATCAATTGATTTTTGCAGTATTTTTTCTAACAAAATTAATTCATCATCAGTATCATCCGAATCAGAATGTATGGTCAACTGTGGAATGTTCATGGTTTTGGATTGTAACTTTGTCCATTGAAGGTTTGGATGATGTAGTAAATGGCTTTCATCAGATTTTGTAAAAATACTCAACAGGCATGTTATTTCGTGTCCCTGTTTTTGAGCGAGGTGAATTGCATATGTACTATCTTTACCACCTGAAAAAAGAGAAGCTAATTTCATTATCTAAAAAATATTTCATTCAACAAACTTATGAGATTTGTTGAAAAAGGATGCTTCATTACTCATAATCCTCATCAACATTCAGACGGCTTTTCCGCTCATCATCAGCATCCGATTTAGGATTTGATGCGCATGATTTTAGTTTTATCCATAACGACCCAGTATTCAACATTTTGCCCATTTTCCAATTTGCCTTTAACCTCATCATCAATTAATCCAACATCAATAGTCTCAAATGTTTCAGAATCCATTACTTGAACTGTATCACCATTAATTGAGATAATTTGACCAACTTTTTTGTTAATCATTGGAACATGAATTTGCATACTGACCGGGCCTACAAGAGGTCTTTTTTGACCATCAAAAATTCCTTCACCTACAATTCGGGCTTTTGCAGCACCGTGTTTTCCAGGCTTTGATGTATCATATTCTACAATTCTACATGGTTCACCGCTTGGTTGATCAGTGTGTGGTAATAGAATGTAAGATCCTATTTTCAAAGAACCAAGATCAGAAGGTTTACTCATGAAAAACAGTTTTTGGTCGAATATTTAACTTTTCTACTTTAATTGATCAAGGATAGACAGACTCATCAAATTAGTCATTGTCATTCCTTTTCTGTTAACATCTCGTCTTGTTTGTTCACAATATTTCTTTACACTTTGATGGCTTTTTTCACTTGCAACTTCAATGACTACAACATGTTCAGAATATGGAAAGGTGAATTTTGAGGGGCGGACACAAAATGTATTCATATTTCCAAATCCTGCCTTTTCAATTTTTTCTCTTTTTAGTAAAAGATTTGCAATTTCTTGGAAATCTTCACCATCCTCACCATATTCCAAATAATATACAGTCACAAAATTTGTTTCACCATTTACTTCCCTTCGAAATAAGTCATCATGGATGTTGAATACAAAAGAAGTTTTATCCTGATTGTGTTTTACTAAATCCTTTGATATTTTTGCACTGTCTTTGAATTTTGCTAAAAGATAATGATTGGTAAAATCAGAGAAATACGGTTTACTTTCAGTGGAAAACGTACCTGTTACAAAAAATAACTTTTCAATATTTTTTGAGTTGAACCAAGATTCCTTTAGTTCTATAGATTCATGAGTATGCAAATATGGAGCACATACATAACCAGAATAAGAAACCTCTAGTTCAGACATAGGTATACAGGAATTTTTCTCGCTATTTATGCTTATAATGCATACAACGATCAAAGAGAAAAATCATCTACGATAGTTTTTTAATACCAGAGATCCTCGTTTTTCTTGTCCCAAGCTAGCTCAGCCTGGTAGAGCTTCCGGCTGTAGTTGTTGGCTTTAGATGGCTGACCGAATAACAGCATATCAGGCATACAGAAACCGGGTTGTCGAAGGTTCAATTCCTTCGCTTGGGACCACAAATTTTTCTAAGAATGAAATTAAAAATAATAAAAAGATAGACTGGTTTAAGAAAACAAAGATGAAATCTTAAATTAAAAAATTTATTGCCTATGCTGATTTTTTGACTTTTTGTGCTGCAGGTCCTTTTTGACCTTCGCCTACTTCAAACTCGACTTTATCGCCTTCGTTGATGAATCCGTCAACATCTGATTTGTGAACAAACAGATCGTCTCCACCTTCTCTTTCGATAAAACCAAAGCCCTTAGTACGGTTAAACCACTTTACGGTGCCTTGTTCCATTTGATACTCAAGTAATGTATTCACTATATTAACTAAGCAGAGTAAAACTATGTAACAAAACTAGAAATCTTTTGGAATGTGATTGTTATCTTTTAACCATTCAACTTGTGGAAGGGTAAATCTCCAAATGATATCACCACGATCAGCCTCTTTGAAATCCCAAGGGGCAATAATTACTATATCATTATCTCTAATCCAAACTCTCCTCTTTAGTTTTCCTCTGATTCTTCCTCTCCGAGTCACGTTGTCTGCACATTTCACCATAACATTTTCACCGCCCATCATTTTCAATACACGACCAAATAGTTCACCCTCTTCAGGAAGACGAATTTCTTTTAGTGCACTTTCATTTTTTACTTGGCGCTTTCCCATGACCTATTTTAACAATTTGAGCATATAACTGGTGGGGTTTTTGATTAGTAATAATCGACCTTACGCAAGAGATTTTATCCAATACAATTTAAAAAAAATGTGGAATTCAAATGTATTGAGGAATGCTCACAATGTTGTGTAGAGAGAGAATATTATCCAAGTAAGAAATTTGGAAAAATCGGGGTTCTAATTTTACCAGAGGAAAAAGAAAAGATTGAAAATATTTCAAAATTAAATAAAACACAAGTCAAAATTCTTCCAAGAATCGGAGTTTCAACTATAAAAAATTCAAACCCAACAAAAGTTCTAGCTTATCAAATGATGGGAATTGAAAAAAATGGAAACACATGTCCTTTCCTTGATACGACTAGCGGTAACAAATCACCACATGGAGGATTTCCCTGTAAAATTTATGAGGACAGACCTATGGCATGTAGAGCATATCCACTGATAGAATCAAACCCAATTACACTTGATGGGAAATGTAAGTTTTGTAAAGAATATGGAAACGCAGATAAAAATCTTGATTCAGAAATGGAGTCACTTTTGAAAATCAAAGAAAGCATGAATACGAATTTGCCGGTTATTTGGAGATTTGCAACAGGGGTAGGGGAAGATAAAGACCAATCGATTTTAAAATCAGGTTGGATACGAGAAGAGTAAGTAAATCCCAAAAACATGTTGTGTAAAATAGATTCAAGCAAATATTCAAAAGGCATTAGAACTTTTGGTCAATATGAGTGAAGATACATGGTCGAATTTGGATAAAGTTGATCAAAAAATTATAGAAATTCTCAACGAAAATGCGAGAACACCTTCAAAAGAAATAGCATCAGAATTAAAAAAATCGGGACATGATGTTTCAGACAGGACAATCAGAAAGAGAATAGAAAGGCTAGAAAAAAGCGGAATAATTAAAGGATATAAAGCAGTTCTTACCGATGTATCTGGAATAAATCAATATCAAACAATATTGATGAAGTTAAAACCTTCAAAATCTCTTGAGGCAGTTCAAGATTCTATCAAAGATTTCATTACAAAGTTAGACAATTATCTTCTTGTTGCAAACATGCATGGCGAATGGAATATGCTAGTAATCATTCAATTAAATTCTGAAAAAGTAAACACGCCACAAAAAATTGTAGAAAAATTTTCTGAAGAATTGATAGATTATAGAATCAATGAAGTAGACATCAAAGATGTAAATATTCTAAATATGTCATTATTGCTATTGTAACAAACTATATTCAGATTCTGCAATTTCAATAGATTTTTTGAGTTCATCAAGAGTAAATGGTTTTTGAATAAAGGCAGACACGCCAGAACTAATTGTTTTATTTACACGTGAGGTATTTTTTTCATCAGCTGTTATTACTATAATTTGTAATTGTAAATTATCTTTTAGTAATTTTGTTGCTACAACATCTCCTTCAAGATCGGGCAACCCCATATCAAGTAGAACTATAGGAAATTTATTTGCTGAAAAGAGTTTTTTGCACCCCTTCACCGCATCTTTTCCATTTTCAAAAATATGAATTTCAGAGTAACCTAGTTTTTCAATATAACTTTGTAATTTCATTGCTATGGATTTGCTATCATCAATAATTACAATAGGTCTTGTAACCTGAATGTTTGTAGGAATGATCATTTTTGCTTTTTGATAAACATCTTTTGCTTTGTCAAATTCACCCAATAGCAAATAACATTTTGAAGCACACAATAATGCACCTTTCACATTTTCAGAATTTTCCAATTTAGAATATTTTACAAACAAATTACCTGCTTCTTTTATTTCATTTTCAAAATCTTTTCCTTGTCTTTTCTTACATTCAGATGCCAACATATACAATAAAGCAGATTTTAGATGTTCAGATTTTTTTAGAGATTCAGCTTGATCAAGAAATAGATTGTAGGCAGTAATGAATTGTTTATTTTTTAGATGAGTTAGTGCTATTTCACAATTTATTTTAATTGCCAATATCAGTATCCGTTTTTTTTATTTTATAAGATTTTGTAGGAATTTCTCAACCTACGGATTAATTACAGCACGACCAACTATTTTTCTTGCCTTTAGATCCCCTAATGCTGCATTTGCCTCATCAAGGGTGTATCTTTTTGAAATCATAGGATTAATGATTCCTTTTCTTGCAAGATCAAGTAGTTCCACCATGTCAGTATAATTTCCAGTGTATGCACCTTGAATTACAATTGATTTTAAAGGAATTGTTACAAGAGATATTTCAAGAGATCCTCCAAATAATCCAACCAAAACAATGTTTCCTCTTTTACGAACAACACCCAAAGCAGTTCTTACAGTTTGGGGTGCATTTACAAAATCAATAATACTGTCAGCCCCTTTTCCATTACATATAGAAATAATTTTATCAACGGGGCTTCCAGCACCGCTTGACAAAGAACCAGATACACTTGTATTTACAACAAAGTCTGCGCCCATTTTTTTTGCAGTATCAAATTTTTTGTCATCATTATCGATGCAAATAATTTTAGCTTTAGTGATTGCCTTTGCGATTTGAATTGCCATCAGACCTAATCCACCTGCCCCAATAATTAGTAAAAATTCAGGTGAATTTTCATTTGCTTTTTTCACAGCATTATACGCAGTAAGACCAGAACATGCAAGAGAAGTTGCAGAATCAGGATTAACACCATCAAGTTTAGCTAAATATTTGTAATTTGGAATTAATGCATAATCAGAATAACCACCATCTTGAAAAACACCCATTGATTTTGGGGTATCACATAGATTTTCGTTTCCTACCTTACATGCAGGACATTCGCCACATCCAATCCACGGAAAAACTAGAACGTCTTCACCTTTAGATATGTTAGATACATCATCGCCAATTTCTTCAACAGTACCAACAATTTCATGGCCTGGAGTTACAGGATATTTAACCCCTCTATCAGTGACTTTCATGAAATTACCATCCCCTAGATCATATCCACCTTCCCACAAGTGTAAATCACTATGACAAACACCTACAGATTTTACTTTGAGTAGAACCTGACTTCCTTGAGGTTGGGGAGTCTCAGATTCAGATACTGCAAGGGGTTCATTTGGGCCTATTATTCGAGCAGATTTCACAAAGTGATTTTTTTTCTGAACAATATAAGAGTTGACTGGAAGTGAGAAAAAAATAGAGCCCTTAGATATTATTGAATAGGTTAGAAAATTACCACGTGAGCGAGGTCCAAACTCCCAATAGCATTTCTCAGGAGCCAGTAAACATACTGTTTAGCCCATCATCTGTTGCCAAAAAAGATGTGTGGGAGATTGATCTAATACAAATTTTAAATTTATTAATAAAAATTCTGGAGAAAACAGGCAAGAAGGATCTTAAAGTAGCTGGAATGGCTGCGTTATCATCATCATTAATTTACAGAATGAAAGTTGAAAGTATTTTTGCATTACAAAAAGCTGCAATGGAGAAAAAACCTATGCATCAAAGGACAGATGTAGATATCGAATTAATAGATATTCCATACAGACACGAATCCACATACCCAGTTTCATTAGATGATTTATTGGGATTACTTCAAAATTTAATTGGAACTATAGCAAACCCACAATCCAGAAGAAACAGACAAGTAGATATTGAGCCAATTGTAGCACCAGATTTTCAAGAATATTTTATTTCACTAGAAAGCATAATAGGAAAATATGAAGATCTAGTTATGAAAAAAATTTCATCAACAGGGTTTGGAATACTACAAGATATTATTTCAGAGCTGGATCAAGTTGATTCAATTAGGTGCTTCTTTGCAGTGCTATTTTTAGCAAGGGACCAAAAAGTGGATCTTGAGCAAATAGAAGACGATATCAAAATTATTTTGATAAAAGAAGAATTAACAAATTGATCAAAAATGGAGAAAAGATTTCTTTAACTAGATTTTAGAAGAGATGTAGATATTGGCAAGAATTGAGAATATGGATGAAGCAACTGCAAGAATTGAGGCGGCTTTGTACTCAGCAGGTAGACCACTTAGATTAGAAGATATAATCAGAGCTTCAGGCACGGAATCAAGGACTAAAACGCTAGAGTTGCTTCAAAATATTATGAAAAAAACAAAAACTGCCTTCAAAGCATTGGAAATTGTTATTCTACCAGATGGATCTTATGTCATGCAACTTAAACCAGAATACAGTTCAACTGTCAAAAGATACGCATCAAAACCGGTTCTTCCAAATGCCACACTTAAGACATTATCATACATTGCATATATGCAACCAATATCATCAAAACAACTTGTAGAGACAAGAGGGTCTGGTGTATATTCACATCTAAAAGAACTTCGACAGTTAGATTACATCAGCCATCAAAATGTTGGAAGATTGAAAATTTACAGTACAACAGATAAATTCCAAAAATACTTTGGAATTCAAGGAGATGTGGAAGATCTTAAACAGAGGTTATTTTCCAAAGTCAGAAAAACAGCTAGTATGAGTAAAACGAACATCACACCACAAATAGTTACAGAAGTAAATTAAAAAAAGTAATTATGGCTAATTTTTTGCGTTTTGTATAAATTAGAGTAATTCAGACAAGTTTTTGTGAGAAAATCCGTAGAGAACTTAGCTACAAGTAAAATTACTGGAGGTAGAAGACACCCACTAAGAATTAGAAGAAAATATGAAACTGATAGGTATCCTAATGAACCAAATACAGGAGCTCAAATTACCATTACAAGAAGGGTTCGAGGAAATAATAGTAAAACAGCATTGAAGTCAATTGATTTTGTCAATCTAGCAACAGGAGATGCAAAAGTAAAGAAAACAAAAATTCTCAAAGTATTAGATAACGCAACAAACAATGATTACAAAAGAAGAGGCATCATTACAAAAGGTGCAATTCTTGAAACACAAGAAGGTAAATGTAAAGTTGTTTCAAAACCAGGACAAAACGGAATAGTTAACGCAATTTTACTAAAGGAATAAAATGAAAGATTACGAACACATCGTAATCTGGTTGGATTATTTTAATAAGAATTTAAAAAAATCAAAAGGTAGACGTTTAGGATTAGAGAAATGTGTTTTTGATCCTTCGCTAAAAGAATTAATGGATGCAACTACTGCTGCGGGATTTAAAATCACAGAGTCTGATGACAAAGTTAGATTTCCAAAAAGACCATTTGTCAGGTCAGGGTATGTCGTATTACCAAAAGAATCTTCAAAGACAAAAATTCTTAACAAGATTTCAGAAAAACTCGTATCAAAAAGAAGTAAGCACTCAAAATAAAACCAAATCTAGCTCTTAGCTAAAGTAAAGTTGACAGAAGTCTATGATAAGAATATCATGATTAGTATTTTTAATTGCAGGAGGTAGGCGAAATAATGCACCTAGCCGGTAGTGGCAGGGTAATCATCCAACTATCTAAAGAATTAGTTGAAGGACAGATACTCTGTGACGAGAAGGGAACTAGAGTTGCAAAAGTAAACGAAATGATTGGTCCGGTAAGTAGACCATTTGCATCAGCAACGCCATTAACAAACAGTATCAAAAAATACATTGGCAAAAGCGTTTACGCAACAGAGCAATCTCCTGTCAATAAACCAAAAAAATTTAGGAGAAGAAAATAATGAACATACTAGAAAAACAAAACTGTCCTGAATGTAAATCTACATTAGTAGATGACATGCAGAATGGTGAAATCATCTGTTCTGGTTGCGGCGTAGTAGTCGATGATCAGATAGCAGATTATGGTCCAGAAACTATTAGCTCAAATTTCGAAGACAAAATGAAATTAGCAAGAGCTACAGGACAAACAACTTATTCCCAGCATGATTTGGGGATAACTACTGAGATTTCAATCAGTGCAAAAGACTTTAGCGGAAAAACAATCAACCGCGATGTTGTAAACCAAATGCACAATCTCAGAAAGTGGCAACAAAGAGTAAGAGTTTCCTCACCAAAAGAGAGACGACTTGCAAATGTTTTAACAAAAATGGGAGAAACATGCGATAGTCTTAGTCTTTCAAAAAATGTTTTGGAAACTGCTTCTATGATATACAGAAACTTGGATGGACATGTTGATGTGAAGGGAAAATCAGTAGTTAGCATAACTGCAGCTACAATTTACATGGCATGCAAACAATGTGACGTAGTTAGATCATTGGAAGAAATTTGTCGCGGAATTTGTCCGGCAAAAGATGTAAAGTCAAAAACAAAACTTGCAGCAAGATACTACAGAACCATGGTAATGGAAATGGGACACTTAGCATCCCCAGTTGTAACCATGGACAAATACATCTCAAAGATAGCCAACATGACACAAACTGAGGTCAGAGTTGAAAGACTAGCCTTGGAAATTGCAGAAAAAACTAAAGATAGCAGTATTGCAGATGGAAAAGCTCCAAATGGAATTGCTGCAGCATATCTGTACGTGGCATCTGTATTACTTGGGCAAAACGTTCTACAAAGAGACGTTTCAAGTATTGCAGGAGTAACAGAAGTTACTATCAGAAATAGATGTAAAGAAATTCTAACATGCTACAAACTCAAAATTACTTTAAGACCATCTCTGGCCAAATATTAAACCCCCCCCCCTCTTTTCATTTTATTAAAAATCACATTAGGATCAGCTAAATTTCGTCGGTATTATATAGAGAAACAAAGGAATGCGTATAATGGCAGTTTTAGAAATTAAAGATCTCCACGTTTCAAGAGAAGGAAAAGAGATTCTCAAAGGAGTCAATCTAAAGACAGGGCCTGGAGAAGTACATGCCATTATGGGACCAAACGGTTCTGGAAAAAGTACACTAGCTTACACATTACTTGCACATCCAAAATACGAAGTAACAAAGGGGGATATTTTGTTAGATGGTGAGAGCATTTTAGAATTATCAGCAGATGAAAGAGCCAAAAAAGGATTATTCTTGGGATTCCAATATCCAACCGAAGTTTCAGGTGTAGGATTTTCTCATTTTCTCAGAACAGCTTACAATTCATTGAGTAAAGCACTTGAGGGAGACGACAGGGAAGTGTTCATCACAGTTAGAGAATTTCAAAAATACCTTAAAGAGAATTTAGAAAAAGTTGGATTAAAAGAAGAATTCCTATCAAGATATCTAAATGAAGGATTCTCAGGGGGGGAGAAAAAGCGTGCAGAAGTATTGCAAATGGCAGTACTAAAACCAAAGATTTCAATTTTAGATGAACCAGATTCAGGATTAGATATTGATGCAGTTCAGGCAGTTGCACAGGCAATTAGTAAAGTTTCAGGCAAAGATGCAACAGTGATTGTAATTACTCACTATGCAAGAATTTTAAAATTCTTAGACAAACTTGATTTTGTCCATGTATTTGCAAGAGGCCAAGTTTTGAAAACAGGTGACGCATCTCTTGCAGATAAATTAGAAGCAGAAGGTTATGATTGGGTTTTAGAAGAACCGCAAACTAATTAGATTTAACTAGAAATATTTTCTATAGACATTGATTTACAAAGTACACGTAGAGTTCTCTAAAGAATTTTTAGAAATAAATGACAAACAAATTAACATTGGAATTAAAACAAAACCACTCAAAGGCGAAGCAAACAAGGAGATAATCAAAAAAATTGCAAAACAGTTTGGCATATCAAACTCATTAGTTCAAATAAAATCAGGTCATAAATCACGAGATAAAATTATAGAGATTCTAGAATAGAGAATCTAGTTTTTGTTTAAATAGGGTCTCAAAATTGTAGAAATCATGTCAGAAGATAATGATCAATATTATTTTAATTTCTCATTTTTCAAAGTAGACCCTAAATGGAGATGGATGGCAGATTTGGCAAAAGAAGAATCTGCAAAAGAAGTTGAAAATGTAATTAATAATTCAGGAATAATGTTTAGATCATATTCAAATTTGGGATTAAGAGATGATGCAGACTTTTTGTTTTGGTTTGCAGCAAAATCAGTAGAGGAAATACAAATAGTGATTGAGAAAATTTACAAAACAGTTTTTGGAAAATACATCCTTCCTTCTATGACATATTTGTCATGTACGAGACCATCAATTTATGTTCAAGAACAAAAAGCCCATGGATTTGTAACAGGAAATAATCCAAAAAAACACGTCATTGTTTATCCATTTACAAAAACTAGAGAATGGTATCTACTCCCAAAAGAAAAACGTCAAGAGATAATGGATGAGCATATAGAGGTAAGCAAAAAATATCCTCAAGTGGTACTAAACACAACATATTCTTTTGGAATACATGATGAGGACTTTATGCTAGCCTTTGAAGTAGACAATATCAGAGATTTTCAGGATCTAATTATGGATTTAAGAGAAACTCAAGTTTCAACATATGTTAAAAACGACATTCCAATGATCGTGTGTGTTAAAAAAGATCTTGTTCCATTGATTTCCAGTTTAGGATAATTATTCAAAAATAGAGTTAGAATACAAGTCAATAACATCTCAAAAATCAAAATATCACGCATGCAAATCTCGGATAAACATAAATGATGAAATTAGACACGAAAAAATAGTTTTGAAATATATAATATCAAAATCAAAACTCGAGGAGATAAAAATTGAGATATAATAAACTAGGTAAAACAGACATCAAAGTATCAGAACTTGGATTTGGTGCATGGTCTATTGCACTTGATTGGTGGGGTAAAAAAATCGAAGAAGGCGAAGCAAAAAGAATGCTCAAAAAGGCATATGATTTAGGAATTAACTTTTTTGAAACAGGTGACATGTATGGTAAAGGAAAAAGTGAAAGACTAATCGGCGAAGTCTTCAAAGATATGAGAGACGAAATTGTAATTTCTACAAAATACGGGTATGATTTTTCAGAAGTTGAACAAATTGGACACAGCGAACTACCACAAAGATTTGACGAGGATTTCACTAGAAAGGCATTAAGAGATAGTTTGGAAAGATTACAAACAGATCATTTAGACATGTATGGTTTACACAATCCAAAACTAAAACATATCAGAGATGATTCAATTTTTAATGTATTAGATAATTTCATCGAAGATGAATCAATTAAGACATATCAAGTTGCTTTAGGCCCTGCAATTGGATGGACGCAGGAAGGTCTAGAGGCAATGGAGAGGCCAAATGTCAGTGCAGTTCAAACAGTTTACAACATTTTAGAACAAACACCCGGAAATGAATTGATGAGAAAAGCAGAGGAGAGAAATGTAGGGGTTCTAGTAAGAGTTCCAGAAGCATCAGGAATTTTAACAGGAAAAGTAAATGCAGAGACCAAAATTGATGAAAAAGATCATAGATCAGTAAGAAAAGGAGAATGGATTAAAGCATCATTGGAAAAAGTCGAACAACTAAGGCCTATTGCAGAAAGGAATGGATTAACAATTACAGAATTGGCAATGAAATTTATCATGACAAAGAAAGGATTTGCATCAGTTTTCCCCACAGTAGTAAGTGAAGAAGAGATTGTAAATTATGTTGATATGACTAAAGGAGAATATATTTCAGCATCAGACATGAAAGAGATTGAAGAATTGTATAACACATGGCCATCTTACGAATTAAAGGCAACACCTCAGGCAAATTAAGCATCAAATGGACATTCCCATAGATTCAGAAAAAACTTTAGAAGTCATAGAGAGAATGAAACTTGCCAAAATTGGCAATTACAAAAAATGGAAAATAATTATAAAAAAAATCAAAAATGAAGAGCCATTAAATCCGGGAGAACTAGAATATTATACAAATCTGACTAGAATTTACAAGGATTCAGCCATCTCTAGTAGAAGTAAAATATACCATACAAAGCTCTCAGAATTGGATGAAAAACCACCATGTATATCATGTGGGAAGAATTCAGATTTCTATTGTAATATGAATGACCAATATTTTTGCACCGTTCATGTTGTCGGACATGACGAAAATGAGTTTTAGGAAGCAGGAACTTTCTCTTCCAAACTAAAAGAGTTCTCTACAAAATACTCAACTCGTGTTTTTTTGAATTCACGAGAACTAAAGAGAATTTTATAATCATCAACATGTATTTGGTCCTGAATTGTTTTTGCCATTTCATTGGCCTCATCATGGGTTTTACAGTGAATCATTGAAAATACATTGTATGGCCAGTCAGCATATGTAGGTCGTTCATAACAATGACTCACCTGAGGAAATGATCCCAGAGTTTCTCCAACTTTTGAAATTCTATCTTCTGGTACTTTCCAAACAATCATTCCATTTGCAGTAAATCCAACTTGCCTATGTCTTAATATTGCTGCAAATCTTCTCATCACACCAATTTCTTCATAGTATTTCATTTTTTCAAATAACTCGTTTTCAGTAATTCCGAGATTCTTAGCAGCTTTTACAAAAGGTTCATCAATTATTTCCATATCTTTTTGTAATTCACGGATAAAATTTTTGTCGTCTTCAGTGGGAACAAATTTAATATTTTTGATTTCTTTTTTCTCTTCTGTTGGTGCAACTTCATGTTTTTTGTCATCTACCATGTCAAGTTTTACTCCAATCTTGAATAATTGTAAAGTTGGAAGCATTCTAACTTTTTTAATACCAGAAAGTACATTGAATTTTTCAAGCTCATCTTTTAAATCAGCACCTGGAGGAACAGCTAACGTGAACCAGAGATTAAATTGATGATCTCGCTCATAGTTATGGCTAACACCAGGATGACGATTAATTTGACTAGCAACATATTCTAGTTTATCGTCTTCAATTTCCATTGCAACCAATGAACTAGTATATCCAAGTTTCCTAGTATCAAAAATTGCACTTAGTTGCCTTAGAACACCAATCTCTTTTAACTGATTGAGACGTTCTTTGATGAGTTCTGGGGTAGTGTTAAATTTTTCAGCAATAGCATCAAAAGGTCTTGTAACAAGTGGAAAAGTCCATTGAATTTCATTTAAGAGTTCTTTATCAGATTCATCCATCGAAGTCATCAAGTCAATATTTTGACCATTCAATTAAAAATGTAGCTAGAAATTTACTCCATGATTTTTAATACATAAATAGAAACTCCAGTCCTTTTGATCGATGATAGTTGATCTTAATCTTCAAAATAAGATGGTAATCGTCATCGGGGGAGGAAATGAGGCAGAAAAAAGAATCAATTCCCTATTAAAGCAAAATTGTGATATACTAGTAATCAGTGATTCGGCAAGTATCAAAGTAAACAAATTAGTAAAAGCCAAAAAAATCAAATTCAAAAAACAAAAAATTCAAAATACAAAATTTATTTCAGAATTTAAACCACATATGATTATCACAACAACAAACGACAAAAAAATAAATCAGAAAATTATCAATGCTGCAAAAAGAAAAAAGATTATTGTATATAGTTCAGATAATCCCGAAGAGAGTGATTTTTCCAATCCAGCAATAATTGATTTTGATAACATGGTCCAGATTGCAATATTTACAGGAGGTCAAAGCCCTGCAATGTCAAAGAGAATTAAAGCCAAAACAGAAAAGCCACTCAAGGAATTAATTACAAAAGAAGACATTGCGCAGATTAGAATTCAAAAGATCGCAAGGAAATTTGCAAAGGAAACTATCCCCTCACACACTCAAAGAAGAGAGTGCCTGCGTAAAATCATCAATGATAATGAGATTGATCAGTTAATAAAAGACGGACAGATAAAAGATGCTGAAAAGCGAGCAATTACAATATTGAGGAATTGGAAATGAAGCAAAATATCATCAATGCACGTGTTACTTTTCGTAACTCACCAATTCACATTCTTGAACAATTTACAATAAAAAATATGGAAAGTGCATATGAGCAGTTCAAAAAGCATTCAGGATTAGATGAGTGTGTAATAATTCAAACATGTAATAGAATCGAATTATTTGGGAAATCAAAAACATATGATATAGATAAAATCAAGAAAACATGGGCAACAATTACTGGACTTGAAGAAGAAGCGTTTGATGAAAATATCGAATGTGTAGAAAACAAAGAGGCTCTTCATCATTTGTTAAAACTAACATCAGGATTAGATTCAATGGTATTAGGTGAAGAACAGATTCTAGGTCAAATAAAAAACTCTATCACTTCTGCCAGAGAAGTTAAAGCATCAGGGCAACATCTCAATAAATTATTTGATAAAGCAATTCGAATAGGTACAAGAATTAGAAACACCAGCGGTATCGGAGCTGGGGGAATATCAGTAGGATCTATGGCAGTAAAGCTTGCAGAAGAGAATATAGATGAATTAAAAGAAAAGAAAATTTTGCTAATTGGTACAGGTGAAGTATCTACACTTGTTGCAAAGTCATTACAAAGAAGAGGATATGCTTTTGATGTTACCAGTAGAACACTCGGAAGATCAGAATCATTTTGTGAAACAATGGGAGGAAACCCAATTAAATTCGAACAGGTTCTACCGGGTTTTGGAAAATATGACGTAATGTTTGTGGCAACAACAGCACCATATTTTCTTGTAACAAATGAAAGGATTTCTAATGCAATGAAAGAGAAAAAAGGCGGAATGATGATTTTAGATTTATCAAATCCAAGGACAGTTGATGAAAAAGTTGCAACGATTGGAGGTATCAAGCTAATGAATCTAGATCAAATTGCAGAAATGGTTGAGAAAAATATGAATGCACGATTAAACAAAGTAAAAACAGTTGAAAATATAATTAGTGAGGAAGTTTGTGTATTAGAAGCCTCAATGAAAAGATTAGATGCAGAGCCACTAGTGAAAGATGTATTCAAAAACATAGAGAATCTAAGAGAAAAAGAATTACAGAAAGCGCTACAAATGCTTGATGAAAAAGATGAGAAAAAAATTAAGATTATTGAAGAGTTGACAAAAGCAGTTGTTGAAAGTATCGTATCAACCCCAATGAACAATATCAGGAGGGCATCTGAGCAAGGAAAACCAGACGTTTTAGAATTGGCAAGTAAGCTATTTGACTATAAAAAACAATAACAGGCAGACTAGGATTATATTTTACCCATAAAGAATTTCATTATGTCATTTCCAGCAAGACGATTACGTAGGCTAAGAACATCTGAAAAAATGAGAGAATTGATTCAGCAGACTACACTGTCACCTAAAGATTTCATTTGTCCAGTATTTGTTCAAGAAGACCTTAAGACCAGAGTTAAAGTAGAATCAATGACAGAAATTGAAAGGCTGCCTTTAGAAGAGGTAAATGAGGAGGTAGAAATAATTAGCGATTTAGGAATTCCTGCAATCATGCTTTTTGGAATTCCAACTCAAAAAGACGAGTCTGGGACTTCTGCATTTGATGATAATGGGATAGTTCAAAAAGCTATATCTAAGATTAGAGAAAATTTTGGAGATAAAGTTGTAATCATGGCAGATGTATGTCTATGTCAGTTTACATCAACAGGTCATTGTGGAATAATTCAAGGAGATAAAATTGATAATGACACTAGTTTGGATACTCTATCAAAAATTGCGGTTAGTCAAGCAAAGGTAGGAGTGGATACAGTATCACCATCTGCAATGATGGATGGTCAAGTTGCCGCAATAAGAAAAGCACTTGATGATGAAGGATTTACAGATGTGTCAATAATGTCACATTCAGCTAAACATCGTTCAAATTTTTATTCACCATTTAGAGATGCTGCAGAATGTGCTCCAAAATTTGGCGATAGAAAAACATACCAAGTTCCATACACAAACGCAAGAGAAGCCATGATGGAAGTAGAAACAGACATCAATGAAGGAGTAGATATCGTAATGATAAAACCTGCATTATCTTATTTGGATTTAATTGCTGAGACCCGAAGAAAATACAACATTCCAGTTTCTGCATACAGTGTATCTGGAGAATATGCATTAGTAAAAGCAGCATCACAATTAGGATATGTTAATGAAAAGGACATTACAGAGGAAATCCTATACTCAATCAAAAGAGCTGGTGCAGACATGATAGTAACATATTTTGCAAAATCTGCTTCAAGATTTCTTCAAGAATCATGAGAAACGACGAACGATTTGAAATTCAAAGAGCATTTGATTTATTGCCACATGTTGTAGGCTCTAGTTGGGCAGTCATATGGTTCAGAATGAAGGGGATTAAAAAGCCAACAAGAGAAGAATATAGAGATAAAACATTAGAATTTTTAAAAAAAATAGAACCAGTTTTCGATTCTTACCCTAAAGATGAAGAATTTTCAGAAATTATGAAATACATCGAATATAGAAAAAATGAAGAATATGATAAGATAAAAACAGGGGAAAACAAAGAGGTTGAAACTAGATATGATAGATATGTGGATTATGGCTAAATCTCATCTTTAAGTTGTTTTAAAAATTCCTTCAAAATTTCAGTTCTCTTCTTTGCCTCTGCTTTTCCAGATTTTGTATTCATCAGAGATTCTAGAGTAAGTAATTTTTTGTAGAAATGATCAACTGCCCATATATTATCATCTGGATTTCTTTTTTTGCAGAAAGGATCATCTATGTCATAAAATGGTCGTTTTAGTGAACCACTTGTAGCAAAAACTCTAGCAATTCCAATGGCACCTAATGCATCTAACCTATCAGCATCTTGGAGAATTTTTCCTTCTATAGTATTAGGAATTTTTTTTTGTGAAAAACTATGATCTCGAATGGCATCAGAAATAATCATAATTTCTTCATGGGAAAAATTATATTTTTTTAAAATACTTTGTGACTTTTTTGCACTTTCAATTGAAGATAGTTTTGAGCGTTTGTCAGATTTTGGATAAGATACTAAATCATGTAATAAAGCAGCACTCAAAACTAGTTTCTCATTTGCTCTTTCTTTTTTACATATTTTTTTGGCATTTTTATAAACTCGCATAATATGCTCAAAATCATGAGCAGGATCATTTTTGATTATTTTTTTGACTTCGTCTTCAAGTGAATTAAGAACTTTCATTTAGATTCTCCAAATTTTTGGTTTGACAAATTTTAATTTTTTCTGAGTTATTAAGACAGTCCAATTTATAGATGCAAAAACTATGATAGCACCAATTCCTACACCATCAATCAATAAAATTCCTGTGAGACGATCTTCAAATATTTCAAAAAAGGGTCTTAAAACAGCATCACCAAAATAAATCATGACAATATATGAAAGGGTTCTACCAAACCAAAATCCCAGATAGATACTTAGACTCTTTGCACGCATTAATCCATATGCAATAAACAGCATATTGCTTGGAAGTGGCGTGGCTCCAAACAGAAAAGATGCAATAATGTATCCATATTTTTTCCTATTTAGATAGTCACCAATAATATCAAGATTTGATTTCTGTTCTTCTCCAACAAATTTTCTAAATAATCCACTAATTTTTTTAAGAAAGAATCTCCCAAGTGTAGCTCCTGTTGCACCAACCATTGCAAGAATTACAATATTCAAACTTGGATCAAGAAGGTAGAAGGATGTCAAAACTATCCAACTAGGCGGCATCAATATTGGAGCAGTATTAACACCAATCAAAACAAGAAAAATTCCTAGATATGAAAATTCACTAAAAAATTCAAAAATATCCAACTTCTTTCAAGAAATCTTTCTCATTTTTTGTTTCTAAACCCTTGGATCACCATTCAGTCAGAAGAAAATATCATTCTGATCTAAAAAATTAAAAGAATTACAAGATTTTTGAAACAATGATAATGTTTTGTAACAAATTGGATCAATCATGCAATATCTTTATAAGCAATTTGTGCCTAAACCAAATATGTCCGAGTTAGTTTGGAAATGTTTTAGATGCAATCTATCTTTCAAGGACGAAGAACTGGCAGAAATGCATAAAAAAATATCAACACATACCACAACCAAAGTAAAAGCAATTGTTGCTTAATTTTTCAATATCAATTATTCAATCATAATAAAATGCAGAGGGTGGGATTTGAACCCACGAACTCCTGAGAGAAGGGATTTCCTATTATGAAGATCTTGAGTCCCTCTCGGTTGACCGGGCTTCGATACCTCTGCAATGAGTTTGTGTATAGACCAATATTTCTCAATTACTATTAGGACAAAAGAGAAAATTGATCTGAAATTTCATTATTTTTGAGAAAGCTTATAATCGTGCTAATTTGATTCAAAAATAGATGACAGAGTTCATACCAATTTCACAAGCAAAGAAAATGCGCAGTGGAGTTAATGTAAACGCCGAAGTTAAAAGTAAAGGAGACCCAAGGACTGTAAATCTAAAAAGTGGAGGAACAGTTGATGTCTGCGATGCAGTTATAGCTAACGGTGAAACTGAAGATGACCAAATGAAACTCACGTTATGGGGTGACGACATTAAAGCAGTTAATGTTGGAGACACCGTTGTGATCACTAATGGATACACAAATGAGTTCAAAGGCGAGGTATCACTTACCAAAGGTAAGTTTGGTCAAATGGAAATAAATCCTCAATAACTTCTTTTATTGCCTTGATTATTTTTCAAATCTACTAGTATTACTGTTGTTCCGATTACCGAAATAATTATTCCAAGAATTAATAAAAATCCAGAGAAGGCTAGAATTAGTACAGTATTCATAGAAGTGTCTGAATTTGATAGAGGATCAAAATTATCTGGATCTTCAGAAAACATTGCTGTGACATGAACATTTCTTGTTCCAATATTTTTAATTTCTAAATTTAATGTGTCAGATTGAGCGATGTTTAGCATCTCAAAAAGAATAGGATCATTTTGAATAAAATCGCCATAATCATCTCCAAAAATATTTGAAACTTTTATTGATAATTTATCACTGGGGTGATAATCAGTTATTCTAATTCCCCATAATAATGGAACATCTGATGAAAATATACTATAGGAAAAATAAGTTGAATCACCAGGCATGATTTGAATTTCATCAGTTATTTCATCAAACATTTCTTCAAATAAGGAATTAGAAAAATTGTTTATTTCGGAAATATTGTTTGGAACAATAGAAGAGGCAACTGAAAGCGAGATAACAATTAGTCCCAGTCCAATGATGGAAATTATTGGACCACGTTTCTTCACAATCATCTTATGGAGCCAACATGTTTTATTTCTAGAAACAATATAATGAGATTTATCGCTTAGATTTCTTTACTGGTTTTCTTTTTGCTACCTTTTTCTTTGCTGCAGTTTTTCTAGCTGGTTTTCTTTTTGCTACCTTTTTCTTTGCTGCAGTTTTTCTAGCTGGTTTTCTTTTTGCTACCTTTTTCTTTGCTGCAGTTTTTCTAGCTGGTTTTCTTTTTGCTACCTTTTTCTTTGCTGCAGTTTTTCTAGCTGGTTTTCTTTTTGCTACCTTTTTCTTTGCTGCAATTTTTCTAGATGGTTTCTTTTTGGAAGATTTACGTTTATTTGCTAAAAGTACCCGTAGTTTTGAAGAAGCTTTTTCTAATGAATTTTTAGCAGATTCTTCAGTTTTTATTCTTTTTTCTAATTCTTTTTCTAGTTTTTGAGCAGCCTTTCGACTTTGAGTAATTGTTTCACGTAATGTTGGTTTTGATTTTGTTTGTTTTTTAATTTTTGAATCTATTTTTGATTTAACATCAGAATAATTTGAAACGTCGTCTGAAATCTTTTTGGCAGTTTTTTGCCTGTTTTTTATTTCGGACTCTAATTCTTCCACATGTGTCTTTAATGAGCGTAATCTACCCTCAGCATTCTCTTTTTCTTCTGGATTTTCAGCAAATTCTATTTCTTGCTGGGCTTGTTCTATGGCCTCTTTTTCACGGATTAGTTTTTCCTGAGCAACGGCTACTAATCTTTCAATACTCTCTAGTTGTGAGTTTTTTTGTGTGAGTACAGTTGATACGTCAGATACATCCTCTCGTTCTGATTCAATTTTTTTATCAATTGTTGTTAAACCAGACGAAGATCGTTTTTCAGCAGAACGAACTTGTTTGAATTCTTGTTCAGCTTTTTGTCTAAGTTTTGATGCTTCCTGTTTCTTTTTTCTTAATTGAAGAACTAATTTTTCTAATGATGCCAATGATACAATCAAAGAAAAAGAATCGGTTAAGTTGTTAATATAATCAGGATTTGACTTACCTGTTAAGAAAATTAACTAACTTTGATCGCAAAAATCATTTTTTAAAAAATATTAGTCAATAGGTTTTAAGAAGTGTATGGATTTTCATCCAAAAGATTTGCCAGTATCAAAGACATATGATCTAAAAAATGAAAAAGATGCTTTAGATGCAGTTGAGGATATGATAAATCTAGGATTCAGAGAAAGAAGAGAAGGATTCAGAGTCCTTATGCCAAAAGAAACTAAATTAGCTAAAAGGATAGGATACTCTGTAACAACGGGAGTTACTCACGGTCTCAGACAAAAAAATGAAATTAGAGATGTCAGGTATTGGACATATCATCATGATGATGAACATTATGCAATAGTTTTGATAAGTAATTCTGCATTAACTGATTTAGGTTTTTGATTTCTCAAAAAGTTTGTAAAGTTTTGTGCGTTTTGCCATTACTCCTGCAAGCATTATTCCAATTACAGTACCACCAATGACATCCATTGGATAATGTTGTAGAACATAAATTCTGCTCAGAGATATCATTGTAGGATATAAGAACATCAGATATGCTCCACGGGGGAATCTCTCTGAGAGAGCATATCCCAAAATTATTGCAAAAATCATTGATCTTGCAGCATGGCCTGATGGGTATGATGCATCAAATCCACCCTCACAGAATAATGCAAAAGTATCACGGCTGATTGTTACAGGAAAATCAACCCCCTCATACTCAAAATCAGGCCTATCTCTATCCACCCCACATTTGATATAACCCGTAAGGAGTGTTGCGATTACAATTAAAATCATAAGAGTAATTCCTACTCGTCTAGTTTTCGGGATGATTAAAACAATAATTCCAAATATTAGCATATTGAAAACATCGCCGCTTTCTGTTACATATTGCATAAAGATGTCAATTGTAGGATTCCCAATATTTTGTGAGAAAAATAAAACAATGCTTTGATCAAAAGTTTCAGTGACTCCAGAATAAACCAAGGAAGTTAGAACAAGAAATAATCCAGTCAGTAAAACAAAGGAGCGGGACCTAATATCAAAAATCCAGTTTTTCAATTAATTAAACCTCAAGCTGGTAGTTTTTAATTTTTGTCAGTAGATAAGTTTTGAAAGTATCAATCACGGTTTGTAAATATCATTAGTGAAAATAAATGATCGGCTCAAAGAATTTAACCAAGTGGATAATAGAAAGGGCGTGAAGGTACTCACACTAGATGATTTTGATCTAAAAGGAATGACTGTTTTTGTAAGAGTTGATATGAATTGTCCAATAGATCCAGACACCATGGAAATTTCAGGTACCAAAAGAATTGAAGAGGCAATTGGGACTTTACAAGCACTAAAAGAATCCAAAGTAGTTGTGGCATCACATCAAGGAAGGGTTGGCAATAATGATTATACCGGAATGGACAAACACGCAAAAGTTCTTGAGAAATTAATGAATAGGGAAATTAAATATGTTGAAGATACTATTGGCGAAGCAGCTCAAGACGCAATTAAAAATTTAGAAGATGGAGACATTTTACTTTTAGACAATCTAAGGTTATGTGCAGAAGAAAATTATGAGTTCACACCAGAAAACGCTGCAAATACAATAATGGTTTCACGATTATCAAAATTCTTTGATCTGTGTGTTTTAGATTCATTTCCTAGTGCACACAGATCACACCCATCAATTGTTGGATTCCCACAGGTAATACCTGCTTGTGCAGGAAGAATTGTAGAGAGGGAAGTTAGAAACCTCGACGAAATAATGACTGTAGCCAAGGCCCCACATGTTATTGTCCTAGGTGGCTCCAAAGTTCCAGATAGACTAGAAGCAATTAGGCTATTAATTCAAAATGGGCGTGCAGATCATGTGTTATTGACAGGTTTGATTGCCAATGTGTTCATGCGTGCACAAGCCAGAATCAAATCACCTCTCGGAATTAAAAGAGAGGACGAGGTAGTAGCAAAAGCTCATGCTTTGATTGGAGAATATCCAGATGTATTTGCAACACCTGTTGATATTGCAATTGACAAAGATGGAGCAAGAGTAGAGATGGATGTAAGAGAAATTGCAAAAACTGATAAAATTTATGATTTGGGCCCCAAAACAATCGAATATTATTCAAAATTAATTGCAGGTGCTGGTACTGTCTTTATTAGCGGACCGGCAGGATATTTTGAAAAAGAAAATTTCAGTTTTGGAACAAAAGCATTACTTGATTCAGTTGCTAACTCCATGGCAACCACAATTGTGAGTGGCGGTCACTTGACATCTGTTCTTAAAAGACTCGGGCTAGCAGAAAAAATTAATCATGTTAGTACTGCAGGTGGAGCACTAGTGCTTTACCTCACAGGAGAAAAACTACCAATGATTAAAGCGTTGGAAGATGCGGCTAAAAAATACAGATCTAAATAGAAGATTTACAAGAAGTGTTTGGACATATTCTTTCTTCTGATGGGCCAAGATAGATATCATGATTACAAGAATTGCAATGAAGTTTCTCAATTGGATCAAATAATTTCATCCATATCGTTGTAAAGTTCTGTGCAATGTTTCTGACAAGACCAGAATCACAGATTTCGTTAAAAAAAGATTCAGTATCATCTATAATCCAAGAAGGATCAAGATCACCATTTTTTTTTATAATTTCAAAAATTTCATCGTTAGTAAATTTGCCATCAGGATCATTGTATTTTTCAAAAATTATTTTTCGTATTTGCAATGATATTGGTATTGTAGGAGTAAAATCACTCATACTAATACAGATTTGCTGCCTCTTCTTTTAGTTTATCTACATCAGGAGTATCTTCCATATTCTTTCCAATGTAGGTGTAAAGAGCAGATTTCAGTACTTTGAGAGAAAGTAGTGCACATTTTATTCGTACAGCCTGAAGATGCTCAAGACCCAATTCACTTAAGACATCATTCTTTTCAATTGCTCTTGCTTCATCAAGAGTCTTACCTTTGGTAATTTCAGTTAGAACAGAAGAGCAAGCCATACAAATTGCACATCCTTTTCCATGAAATTTGATATCTGTTACTTTGTTATCATCAATTTTCATGTCAATGTCTATACTATCACCACAAAGTGGATTAGAATCATGAAATGTAACATCATGGTTTTCAATCTCTCCATAATTTATTGGATTTCTAGAATAATCCACAATCATTTCATGATAAATATCTGCATTACCACTCATAATTTGAACACCTTTGCCACAATGTTTAATGAATTTACCAGAATATCAATGTCTTCTTTAGTATTGTAAATGTAAAAACTAGCCCTTGATGTTGCAGCAACATTTAGTCGCTCCATCAATACTTGAGCACAATGATGTCCAGAACGCACTGCAATTCCTTCTTCATCAATTATTTGAGCAACATCATGAGGATGTACATCTGCAAAATTAAATGAGATCACACCACCACGTTTTGACATATCCTTTGTACCATAGATATGGAGTCCTTTGACTTCAGATAATTTTTCAATAGCGTACTTTGTCAGTTCAATTTCGTGCTCTCGTATAGTGTCCATTCCAATTTTTGTAAGATAATCAATTGCAGCACCCAATCCAACAACATCTGCAATATTTGGAGTACCAGCTTCAAATTTGTATGGCAAGTCATTCCAGGTTGTTTCATACTTGTGAACTTCTCTAATCATATCACCACCACCATGAAATGGAATCATAGTTTCTAAAACAGATTTTTTAACCCATAAAACACCAATGCCTGTTGGACCCAACATCTTGTGTCCTGAAAATGCAAAAAAGTCACATCCTAGTTTTTCAATGTCAACTTTCATGTGAGGTACTGCCTGAGCACCGTCAACTAGTGTAAGAACTCCTGCTGCTTTACATTTTTCAATTATTTTTTCAGCATTAGTAATTGTTCCAAGAACATTTGACATTAAACTAAAGGTCACAAGTTTGACTTTACCTGTTGCAAGATATTTGTCAAGATCATCTAAAATTAGTTCACCATTATCATCCATTCCGATGTATTCTAGTTTTGCATGTTTTTCTTGCGTAACTAATTGCCAAGGTACAATGTTACTATGGTGTTCATATTCAGTAGTAACTACAATATCACCTTCGTTAATGTGAGGCCTACCCCATGCATATGCAACTAGATTAATTGCTTCAGTGGTTCCTCTAACAAAGATAATTTCTTGACGATTTTTAATGTTAATGAATTTTGCAATTTTATCCCTAGTTGCCTCATAAGCCTCAGTTGCTTCTTCTGCTAGGGCATACACGGCTCTATGGATATTTGCATTATGGTTTTGATAATAATCAGTGATAGAGTCAATTACCTGGTTTGGTTTTTGGGTAGTTGATGCATTATCAAGATACACAAGTTGTTTGTTATCTCGAACAGTTCTTTGGAGAATTGGAAAATCTTTTCTTATATTTTCAAATAATGATTCGGTACTTTGCATTTCTTAAAGCTCCACGTAAATTTCGTTGTCATCTATTTTAACATTGTATACTTTGAGAGGAGTTTCTGCAGGAAGATTTTGAGGTTTACCATCATCTAAATTAAAAACAGAAAGATGTAGTGGGCATCGCACTCCTTCTTCGCTTAGAATTCCAGTGGAAAGGTCTGCATCTGCATGAGTGCAGATTAAATCAGTTGCATGAATTTTTCCTTTGAGATTTGCAAGTAAAAGTTTTTTATCATTATGAGTAAATCCAAAAAGTTGTCCTTCTTTTACCTGCTCTAAATTGCAAGCTTTAATCCATTCTGACAAAATATTCACCGATACTTGTAATGTTGCTCAATCTCTGCGTCTTCGTTATAACGTGTCTCTTCTACTTCAACAAATTTAGTTAATTCTGCATCAGTGTTAATTGTTAGTTCACGGTTTTCCCATTTAGATTCAATAAGATATGCAATCCATGCTCTTACTTGGAAGGACATTTTCCTGGAAAGTGGTTCCAAGAATCCTTCAACAATGGTTCGTTCTGCCTCTTCATGAGTCAGACATCTAGTTTTAAGATAAAATATTTGCTCTTCGTCAATTTGTGCAACAGAGGCAGAGTGAGTAGCCTTTACATCATTTGTAAATATCTCTAGTCCAGGAATTGCATCAGATTTTGCATCCTTATCTAAAAGAATAGAACGGCCAGACAAAAAGGAATTTGACTTTGCAGCATGCTCTTTAATGCGTATCATTCCCTTGAAGAGAGATTTTGATTTGTTTCTAAGAATTGATTTTTCAACTACTCTTGCTTCAGTTGATGGACTTTCATGATTGACATTAGTTTGAATATCAAATGATTGTTCATCATTTCCAAATATTACCTCAGAGTCATTTGCAGATGCACCACTCCCATTAAGGAAATAATCAATTTTGTATCTAGATAGAACAGAGCCAAACAAGCCAGAATACCAATTTACTTTGGCATCTTGTGCCAAATCAGTACGCCTTGTTGAAAAGTTTACTGTATGTTGATCCATTAACTGTAAAGTTGTAACATCTAGCTGTGCATTGGCTGCAACATTTGCGTTTAGTAATTCGAGATATGCAGGTTGTTTTTCTGTTTTAGGAGAATAGATTTCTTGTACAATTGTAGCTTTACTACTTTCATCTGCAAAGATAATATTTCTAGCAATAGTCGAATTTCCATCTTCAGAAAGACATGCCAAAAAGTGAATTGGTTTCTCCAAGATAAGGTTGCGTGGAATATGGATGAAAACTCCTGAGTTAAATGCTGCGTTGTTTAATGCGGTAAATTTATCGTCTTTAGAGTTTGAGGCTTCTAGTGCCTTTTTTACCAATTCAGAATTATTTTGAATTGCATCAGAGATTGATGAAACTACAAGACCTTTGGATTTTAGATCATCGGAGATATTGATTTTATGAACATTTGTTCCAATCTGAATGATACATGTTTCATTTTCTAGCTCAGTTAATCTCTTGTTTAGAAAACTTGGAATGGTTTCAGTTGTAGATGTTGAAAGTAATACTTTTTCTGGATCCATTTTTTTGGCATCAGTGTATTTGTTGTATAGTGGAGACATTTCAAGTGGAAGGCTATCATAGATGGTTAGAGAATTTTTTCTATAGTCTTTGAGCCATTCAGGTTCATTTCTTAATGAGGAGATCTCATCAATATGGCTTGTGTTGATTTTTGATAGGGCTTCTTGAGACATTTTTAATCAAAGTGAATTGGGAGTTTATCCCACAGAGTCATCCATTTCTAGTTTGATGAGTCTGTTGAGTTCTACTGCATACTCCATTGGAAGTTCTTTTGTAAATGGCTCCATGAAGCCATTGACAATTAATGAGAGTGCTTCCTCTTCAGTAAATCCTCTACTCATCAAATAGAAAATTTGTTCATCACCAATTTTTCCAACTGTTGCTTCGTGTGTAATTGTTGCATCTTCCTGATTAATTTCCATGTATGGATATGTATCAGTCTTGGATGTGTCATCTAAGAGTAATGCGTCACATCTTACAGTTGCTTTAACATTTGTAGCACCTTTTGCCACATTGAGTAAGCCTCTGTAAGTTGAACGTCCATCTAATCTACTTACTGACTTTGATGTAATTTTAGAGGTAGTATTTGGTGCAAGATGAACCATTTTAGCTCCAGTATCTTGATGTTGTCCTTTTCCTGCAAATGCAATAGATAGAGTTTCACCATATGCTCTCTCACCCATAAGATAGATTCCCGGATACTTCATTGTTAGTTTACTTCCAATGTTTCCATCAATCCATTCTACTGTTGCACCTTCATATGCATAAGCACGTTTTGTAACCAAGTTATACACATCACTACTCCAATTCTGGATTGTTGTGTATCTTAGTTTAGCATCTTTGTGTGCAACTAGTTCTACAACTGCAGAGTGAAGTGATTCTGAAGAATAAACGGGAGCAGTACATCCTTCAATGTAATGAACTTCTGAACCTTCATCAGCAATGATCAATGTTCTTTCAAACTGACCAATGTTTTCAGCATTAATTCTAAAGTATGCTTGTAATGGCATGTCGACTTTGACACCTGGTGGAATGTAGATAAATGAACCACCACTCCAAACTGCACTGTTTAGTGCGGCAAATTTGTTATCCTCTGGAGGGATAATTTTACCAAAGTATTTCTTGAAAATCTCTGGATGCTCATGAAGAGCAGCATCGGTATCTAAGAACAAAACTCCTTGTTTTGCCAAGTCTTCTCTTAGAGAGTGATATACAACTTCAGATTCATATTGTGCACCCACACCAGCTAAGAATTTCTTTTCAGCTTCTGGAATTCCAAGTTTATCAAATGTTTTTTTGACATTGTCTGGAACGTCTTCCCAGTTCTTTTCTACTTTGTCTGATGCTTTTGCATAATAGTAAATATTTTGGAAATCAATAACACTAAGATCTCCACCCCAAGTTGGCATTGGTTTTTTCATAAAAATTTCAAAAGATCGTAATCTAAATTCAAGCATCCAATCGGGTTCGTTTTTCATTTTACTGATGCTGATTACAGTTTCCTTAGACAGGCCTTTCTTGCTAAGGTGGACATAAAGTTCTGTAGAGTCTTTAAAATCATATTTGGAATAATCCATATCGAGGTTTTCTGTTGCCATGCCCATCATAACCCCGTTATATTATAAATACATGAGGAAAAATAGGCACAGCTAAATAGCTTCAGCTAAATCCAAGTGCATAGTTCACAATCAAGTATTGAAAATAATTAAGCACGAAAGATTATACAGTTAGAGTATTTTTCATTGCATCAAATGCTCCTGCAACTGTATGAACTTGGGATACAATATTTTTAACATTGAATTTTTTTAATTCATCTGAAGTGAATGGACCAATAGATACCACAGATAATTTTCCAAGGTTTTCAAGTAATTTATCATCATCATAATCTTTTGACATTATCTCAAAGAATCCACGAACAGATGATGCACTGGTAAATACAATGCCGTCGACTTTGTTCTGAGAGAATAGTTCCCTAAACTCATTCCATTGAGTAGTATCTCTAAATGCACAAACATCATAAAGATGAATTTCAAGTACATCAATTCCAATTTTGTTTAAAAGTTCTTTAAGAAATGGTGTAGATGCACCACTGCGAGGTACAATCACTTTTTTTCCAACTGCATTAATTTGTGTGAATTCCTCCCCCACACCAACAGATGAAAAGGTAGTAGGTTGAAAATTTACTTTGATTCCTTCATTTTCAAGAGCTATTGTTGTTTTTGGACCAACAGACATGACCATAGTATTTGCAACAGCCAATTGCAGTTTATCTAATTTACCAATATTTTTTGCAGTATCAAAAAGAAGTTTTACTGCCTTTGAACTCATAAAAACAGAGTAATCTGGATTGTATTTCTCAACAGATTCTAAAAACTCATCAACAATTTTTTCTCCCTTACTTACAAGTTCAATTGTAGGTAACGGGAGTGGTTTTGCATGATTTTCTTCAGCAAGTGAAATGAATTCATCGGCGTCATCTTTTGAACGAGTGATTGCTATAGTTTTTCCATCAAGCATTATTTCCACCCAATTGAATCTGAGAGATTTACAACATTTCCAATAATAATATTTGTTGGAGGGGTAATTTTATTTTCTTTAATTTTTTTTGCAATGTTTGTTACTGTCCCTTTGATCATTTTTTGACTAGGAGTAGTTCCATTTTGAATTACAGCTACAGGAGTTTTATTATCCATGCCTCCAGCAATTAGTTGTTTACAAATAATATCAATTCTTGAAAGCCCCATCATTATTACTATAGTATCAACAGACTTTGCTAGTCTTTTCCATTTTACAATCTCTTGTTTCTTCTCTGGATCTTCATGGCCCGTAACAAAAACTACCGATGATGCATGTTTTCTATGAGTCAGAGGAATTCCGGCATAAGTTGCCGAACCAATTCCAGAAGTAATTCCTGGAACAATTTCATATTTTATTTTATTTTCTTTTAGAAATTCTGCTTCTTCACCACCGCGTCCAAAGATTATAGGATCACCGCCCTTTAGTCTAACAACATTTTTTTTTATTTTTGCATATTTTACCATCAATTCATTAGTGGTAATTTGATGAGTTGTGTCATCACCCACGGCTCTGCCAACGTAAATTTTTTCAGCAGATTTTGGAATCATTGAAATTATTTTTTTGCTTACCAATCTATCATACAAAACAACATCTGCTTTTTGGAGTAATTCAACTGCACGTAGCGTAATTAATTTATGATCTCCAGGTCCTGCTCCAACAAGATACACTTTTCCAGTCATGATTTATTCCATTCCTCCACTTTTTCTCTCCAATTTAATGCAAGATCATTTACACCCTTTTTGCGCAATTCTTCCCCAGCACTTTTGCCGAGAAATTTAGGATCATTTTTGCTACCTGTCTTACTTACATGAAGTGATTGCTTCCCATCAACAGAGAATGCAAATACTGTTAATGTCATTTCAGAGCCATTTGATTTTGCATATGCACCTAGTGGAAATCTGCATCCAGAATCCACATAATCAGATAATGCTCGTTCTGCTTCTATCTCTAATCTAGAGTCTGCATCCTCAATTTTTTTTAGCATGGAAATTGTATTTTCATCATCGGCTCTAGACACAATTGCAATTGCTCCTTGTCCAGGTGATGGGGAAAATGTCTCAATGGATAGTGGCGAAAATTTCACATCAACCCCCAATCTTGAGATTCCAGCTTGTGCAAGAACTATTGCATCAAAATCTTCTCCAGATGCTTTTTTAATTCGGGTTTCAATATTTCCTCTAATTGGTTTGACTGTAACATCAGGCCTAATTCTAGATACTTGAACTGCACGTCTAAGTGAACTTGTTCCAATTACAGCGCCTTTCTTAATATTTTCCAAGGAAGAGTCATCAGATGAGATAAAGACATCATTTACTGCTTCACGTTTTGGAATTGATGCGATGATTAAACTCTCATCTAATTCTGAGGGAACGTCCTTTAAACTATGTACTGCAAAGTCAACCTCTTTTTGAGATACTGCTCTATCAACTTCTTTTTCAAAAATTCCTTTCTGATTAATTGTAAATAATGGTCTAGAATCAGTATCGCCTTTAGTAGTGATGGATTTAATTTCATACTCGCAATCAGGATTTACTTTTTTTAGTTCTGATATTACCCAGTTTGTCTGAGCAATGGATAGTTGACTACCTCTTGCACCTACAATGTATTTCATTTTTTCACCGATTTTAGTGCTGCATCATATGCATCAAGTGTTTTGTTCAGAACATTTTCTGTATGGGCATCAGAGAGAAAAACAACTTCAAATTGTGAGGGTGCAATGAATATTCCTTTTTTCAGTAAAGTTCTAAACATTTTCTGAAATTTCTTAGAGTCTGCTTTTTTGGAGGTTTCATAATTTGTCACAGGTTTATTTGTAAAGAAAATCTGAAACATTGAGGCCGTAAAGTTGATTTGATGAGGAATATTCATGTCAGTTGCCATATCATCAAGTGCAGTAGAAAATAACAGATTGAATCTTTCTAGTTTTGAATAGAGTTTGTTTTTTATTTTGTTTATGGTCTTAATTGAAGCAATTGCAGCACTAACAGAAATAGGATTTCCTGCAAAGGTACTTGCTTGGTAAACCTTTCCTCCAGGAGACAACAAATCCATGATTTCTTTTCTTCCGCCCACTGCAGCAATTGTAAAACCATTGCTCAAGGCTTTTGCCATTGTAGTTATGTCAGGTTTGATTCCAAAATGTTCTTGGGCCCCACCAGGTGCAACTCTAAACCCAGTAACAACCTCATCAAAAATTAAAGGAATGTTATTTTCTTTGGTAATTTTTCTTAAATCAGAAAGAAAATTCTTTTCAGGCAAAATCAATCCCATGTTGGCTAAAATGGGCTCTACAATTACACCTGCAATATCTTTATGTTTTTGTATAGTCTTTTGAAGATCTTCAATGTTGTTATATTGTACAACTAGAGTGTTTTTTGAAACTTCATCCAATCCACCATCTGAAACAGAAATTCCATTATGGGCAGAGCCAGAACCAGCTTTTACCAATACAGAATCATGGGCACCATGATAGCATCCTTCAAATTTAATTATTTTTTTCTTTTTTGTAAAACCACGAGCTAATCTAATTGCAGTCATTGTTGCCTCACCTCCTGTATTTACTAATCTTACTTTGTCAATAGATGGAAAGTTTCCAATGATTAATTTTGATAATTCAATTTCTGATTCTGTTGGAGTACAGTACAGAGTCCCCTTTGAAAGCTGATTTGAGACAGCAGAAATAATTTCTTTTCTTCTGTGTCCCAAAAGTAATGCACCGTAACCATTACAAAAATCAATAATCTTTTTGTTTTCTGAATCCCAAAGATATGCACCATTAGATTTTTTTGTAAAGAATGGGTATGGTTCAAAATACCTAACAGGGCTATTAACTCCTGAAGGAATGACTTTTTTTGCATCTGAGAATAATTTCGAATTAGTCATCACAATTGGCTAAACTAGGTCATTATTATTCGTAAAATAATAAAATTAAATGGTATTTAGGCACAAATTATCCCACATAGGGGCGATCTGATGGTTCTTGTTTGCACCAACAGTTAGGACTGCATAGATATTTTTGATTTTCAAACATCATATTCTCCTGTATTGTTCTTCCCATCATTGCCATCAAGATGAATCGACTTTGTGGACTCTCGTACAACCTGTTTAATGATGTCTGCTACTTCTTTTGACAATAAAATTTTTGAAAATGAGGAATTGTCTTGCTCAAGGAAGGTAGTAGCACACATTAAACACAGTTAGAGATAATTTCATAAAACATAATTGTGATTATTTTCCATAGTAATCTAAAAATTTGTAATCTATATAGAAATTTGTAGTTCATGTAAGTTTATTGCAAATGTCATCACAGTAAGGACAAAATAAAACATCTTGGGCAAATTTTCCACGTCTTAAAATTTCTGTTTCATGATTTCCACATTTTAGACATTTGATTTTTTGCATGTAACAACTATTAATTTTTGATCTAAAAGAATACTCTAAATGATTTATGATAAAGATGTAATTAAATACAATTTACATAATTACCGAATTATGACTATATTCTTTATTACAATTATGGTATCGTGGTAAAGTTTTTTGATTACAACGATAACAAACATACTGAAATAAAGTATTACAATTTTTGCATTTGGAAAAATTTTTTAAAAAATAGCCACACTTTCTGCAACATTCATCAGGCATAATACACTTGAGTCTTTTTTGGTGCCCAATCAAAATCACGCAACATAAACAATATTTTTTTTGCTAGATAATTTGGGATCACATCTAAATCACATACTATCAGCATCAATCCTTTAGAGTATGGAAAAATTAATTCCAAGAAGGTTTCCCTTTGAACTATAATGAAATTTAGAGGGCCAACCAAATCATCAAATTCTTTGGATAGAGATGTCTGTAATGTTCTTTGCATGTAAAACATTTCTATTTCAGTTTTTGACATTTTTTTAACGATTCTGTCATTGCGAAATTTGTATTCGATTGCTCTTCCATTTTTGTTCAAAGATGACACAAAAAAAATTCTCTCATTTGAAGCCAAAATGTCCTCACATAGGCGTGTAATTCCTAAATTTTGTTCAACATTTGATGATATCATGATTAATTTTACACAAGACAAAGACAAAAGATGACAGTCTTTAGATTTGATAACAACCTGTAATCTATGTAGTTGATAGATGTCTATAATTCCTGTTTTCTTTGATTCTTAAATTTTTTCCTAAACAAAAATGCAACAATAGTTGTTCCGACAAATGGTGCACTCCAATAAAGCCAAAGATTATCCATCACACCAGACAATAAGGCAGGTGCCAAGGCTCTTGCAGGATTCATTGATGCGCCAGAAATAAATGCCAAAAAGAGAATATCTAATCCCACAATACCACCAATTGCAATTCCACTGAATCCTTTGAGTCCTTTTGTGTACACTACTGTAAAAATAACTGCCATAAGCAATGCTGATGCTAAAACTTCTACTGGGAAAATTAAAAATATCGAATAGTCAAAATTTGGCGCATTTGCTCCAAGATTTGCTTCTTCTCCAATAAACATCATCACAAATAAAGAACCAAGTATCGCTCCAATTAGTTCAGCTGCAAAATACCAAATGATTTGAATTTTAGAAATGTGGCCAGTGATATAATAACCGATGGTTACTGCAGGATTGAAATGTGCAAGGGATATTTTTCCAAACGAATAAACTCCAATGATTAACGCAATAAAAGGCGTGACTGCCGCAAACCAAATACCATATGGCCCTCCAATTTGAACATCATATACAATAGAACCTGTAGCAAAAATTACAAGAATAAAAGTACCAATTAATTCAACCGTAAAGATTTGTAGATTAGAATAAGACATTATTTGTTCTCTAAATTTTTTATTAGATTCATTACTTCATTTTTTATTTGATCACGAATCTCTCTAATTTGATCAAGATCTTTTCCTTTAGGATCTGATATATTCCAATCAATCACATCTTTTACAAATAGTGCCGGACAAGAATCACTTTTCATACAACCCATATTTACGGTAACAGATTCAGAAATCATTTCAGGGGTAAGTTCTTTAGGTTTTTGATTTGTTATATCAATCCCAATTTCAGCCATTACCTTTACTACATTAGGATTAAGTTCAGATTTGGGTTGAGTGCCTGCACTCATTACATCAAAGTTAGCGGCATATTTTCGTAGAAATCCTTCAGCCATTTGACTCCTTCCTGCATTTTCAACACAAACAAAAAGAATTTTTTCCATATCTCAAAAAATAAATTATTTTATTGCCTTAATTACAAGACTAGAGATTTTCCTGTTGTTAAATTTTTCTCCATCTATATATGATCTTTCTTCCAATATTTCGATTTTTTTAAATCCAGCTTGTTGAATGCATGAAACATAATTTTCTTTTGTAAGAGCCCCATCAATACACTCACACCATTGATCGGAATTAATTTCTCCTGAAGGTAATTCGATATCAGTGATTAAATCAGAGATAACCATTCGGCCATTTTTTCTTAAAATTCTAAAAACTTCTTTGAATGCATTTGTTTTATTTGTAGTGAGATTAATGACGCAGTTACTAATCACAGCATCAACAGAATTAGGATTTAATGGAATGTTCTCTTCAATATCACCCTTCTTAAATTCAACATTAGAAAAATTTCCTTTTAATGCATTTTCTCTGGCTTTTTCCAACATTTTATCAGTCATGTCAATACCAATTGCTTTTCCAGAATTCAACACTTTTCTTGCTGCCAAAAAAATATCAATTCCAGCTCCTGAACCTAAATCTACTACAGTTTCACCTTCTTGTAGATTTGCATGGTTAATTGGAGATCCACACCCAACACCCAAAATTGCTTCTTGGGGAATTGATTCAAGATCTTTTTGATCATAACCAATCATTTTTGTTACATCTATCGGAGAATCTCCACTATCACACTCACCAGGCATGCAACAGCAGTCAGTATTTCCAGATACTACAATCTTTGAATATCTTTTCTTAATATCGTCTTTAATCGAACTTTCCATGTTACGGTTTACAAGGTAAACTATTAAAGTTGTAAAGAGAAAAGCATTGTAGTTAGTGTAATTATGGAAACTAAAGGGAAAAAACTACATATTATTGAAAATAAATGTGAGTTTACTGGGTATGATGCATCAAAACTATTGAAAGAGACTTCAATCATTAGAAAATTAATTACTAAAAGAGCAACGCTTGAAATTTTGTTTCCATTGTGCTGTACAACAGAACCTGTAAGACACAAACAATTCAAAGAATCTCTCAAAGGAATTAGCAGTAAAACATTATCAACTAGATTATCAGAACTTGTTTCTGAAGGAATACTAGAACGACAAATGTATGCAGAAGTACCTCCACGTGTTGAATACAAATTAACAAACAAAGGACAAGAATTGATTGAATCAATTTCTAATTTACTTGAATGGATGAGAAAATGGTCAAAGAAATGAATATGGATTATTATTAATTAAAAATTATCAAAATTTTTCAGTTCGTACTACGCCAACATCACTAACATAGAGAACAATTGCAAAGTTTGCAAACAGAGTTCTTGAAATTTCTTCTACAACGTCTTGTAGTTTTTCTTCACGCATAATTACTTCAACTTTAACATTTTTTTCAGTTTTTAATCCTTGTCCACGGATTCCACGTGAACCATTTCCATCTACCTCATAGGTTGTATATCCAGTGATGTCATGTTTGCCTAAAATTTCAAGGATATTTTTTTGAGCAAGGATCTCACAAGTGATTGTTAATAATTTAACATTGTACAGTTTCACAAGAATCCCTCAGCAATGAAATTGAATAAGTCTATCGTTCCTTCTCCTGTATGAACAAGTGTGGATATTGTAAACAAGATAGGCAATGTGACAATAATATTGAATGGGAATGTTATGCCCAAGGCAGATGTAATGTACAGACTGGGTTTTGCTTCGGGAATTGCATGACGCAAAACTGCAGGTGCTGCAATAAATGAAGCACTAGCCATAAGCAATCCAAACATGACTGCACCTCCTATGCTTAATCCCAGTGCAGTTGAGACTAGAACTCCAACTATTCCATTGAATAAGGGCATGATAATTGCAAAGGATGTAAGAAAAATGCCTACTTTTTTAATATCATCAAGTCGTTGGCCAGCAATTATTCCCATTTCAATCATAAAAATTACAATTGCTCCAGTAAACATATCATCAAATACAATCTTGATTGATTGAAAACCATCCTCGCCAATTATGTAGCCAATTACAATACTACCAAGTAAAATTACAATTGCTTTTCCAGTAATAGACTCGTGTAATACTTTAGAGAGTTTTGTTTTTGTTTGGTTTAATCCAATGTCAATATCCGTAGAGTCATCATCTGAAAAAGACTGTTTTTTCTTGTGGATTTGTTTTGATACTGCCATATTTGTCATAAATATTGCTAAAATAAACGCAAGTGGTTCTAGCACTGCAAGAATTGCTGCAATATATCCTTCCGAAGTAACTCCTTGATTTTTTAAAAAAGATAAACCAACAGAGAAATGAACTGCACCAACTGCACCATAAGTAGATGCTAAAGCATAAGAATCAAAAAGATTGAACTTCCCAAGTCTTCGTAAAATTTGATAATGATTTAATGTAAACAGCAAAGAAAGACCAATTGCAACCAACATTGGAATCAACATATTTTCAAACCCTGTATTTCTCATCTCTATTCCACCATGAAGTCCAATTGCAGCTAGAAGATAGATTGGTAAAAATTCTGAAATTGCCTCAGGCATTTTCAAATCAGATTTTATTCTTGCTGCAATAATTCCAAATAAGAAAAATAAAATGATTGGAGTAAGAAGATTAGCTTGAATTAGTTGTAAAATATCCATTATATTATATCAAAAAAATTTGGCGGAAATAAAAATCAAGGTATGTTAAAGTCACACAAATAGATCAATAAGGGAGGTAAATCCGATTCCAAACAAGGCAGCTCCAGGAATGGTGATTACCCAAGAAAATACAATTTGTCTACTTACCTTCCATCGTACAGCACGTTTTCTACGGGCAGCACCTGAACCCATTATAGTTCCTGTAATTGCATGAGTAGTACTAGCAGGAATTCCAAATACTGCAAATATTGCCAACATTAGGCCTCCACCAGTTTCTGCTGCAAATCCTTGGTATGGTTTGAGTTTTGTAATTTTTACTCCTAATGTTTTGATTACTTTGTACCCACCAAAGAAAGTACCTAATCCCATAGCAGTTGCCGCAGCAAAAATTACCCATAAGGGCATTTCAAGATTTGGAATCATTCCTGCTGAAAATAAAATCAATACAATAATTCCCATAGTTTTTTGTCCATCATTGGCACCATGAGTTAAGGCAAACCAAGCTGAAGATATAATTTGCAATCTACCAAAAGTTTTGTTTACAGGTCCTGGTTTTTTACTTGCAAAAACTGTAATTATCGCAGTTGTTAGAAGAGCACCAAAAATTATTCCACCTATTGGTGCAATAACAATTCCTGCAAACACTTTGGTTAGTCCGCCTAAAACTAATTTTTCAAATCCCAATCCTGCAATGCCTGCACCCATTATACCACCAATTAAAGAATGGCTGTTTGAAATTGGCAACCCAAAATATGTACATAGAGTACTCCATGTAATTGCACCAGATAGTCCACCTACTATCATATAGACAGTAATATCATCAGGACTGACTATTCCTTTTGCAATGGTTGTGGCTACTGCTACACCAAAAACAAATGGTCCAACGAAATTCATTAAAGCAGATAACCCTACTGCTTGAATGGGTTTTAACACACGGGTTCCAATAACAGTGGCAACAGAATTTGCTGAATCATTGAATCCATTTACAAAATCAAAGATTAGGGCTACAATTATTGCACCTATTGCTATCTCTAACATTTAATCATCTCAAGTATATTTTAAAACAATATCTTCGATAACATCGGCAACATCTACACATCTATCTGACGCTGTCTCCATTGTTTCATAGATATCTTTGAGTTTGATGATTTTAATTGCATCACTAGATTCAAACAGTTCTTTTATTGCATCTCTATACAAGTCATCAACTGCGTGTTCAATATCACTGGTGTTTCTGCAATGCTCGATCATGTCTTTGGGATTTTTTATTTTCTGTAATTTTGAAATCATGTACTGAACTTCTTTTGTAGCCTTTACAAGATCATCAGCCATTTTTAGACAATATGGAGGAGTTTCAGTAATTTGATAGCTGTAAAGTCTTGCTGCAATGCCATCCATGAAATCAATGACATCATCGATTTTTGAGGCTATTCTCTGCATATCCTCACGATCAAGTGGAGTGATGAAAGTCTTGTTTAATTCTGCGAAAATATCACGAGTTAATTGATCAGCCTCAGTTTCAAGTCTGTGAATTTTTTGATGCTGCTCAATATTTTTTAGATCAGATAGTAAGACAACTACGGCTTCAGATGTCTCAACTGCCTTTTTTGCTAAATTATCTAGAATTGTTAATAGTTCTTTTTCATTGGATTTTATCCACGATAACCATTGTCCCATGATTCATCGAATATAATTTGTGAATTAAGGTTAGCCAACATAGAGTCTATTGCTCTATATAGTTTAGTCAACAATATACAGATCTGTATTTGATCCACATCATTTAATTAAAAATAAAAAAAGAAAAAAATTATTCCACGTAGAATCCTTTGGCCCAGTCATCAGTTTTTCTTAAATCACTGCTGCTGGTGGTTTTTGCTTTTTCAACAACAAACATTGCATCATACATAGGATTGTTTGGATGATATCCTTGGCATTCAAAGTCAAAAATATTTTCTAGTGCAAACTTGTTTTTGACATAACTTTCTTCTTTGTTGGGTTCTGTAGAAACTACATAATCAGTTGATCTACAGTTAGAATAGTTAAAGCCACGAATTTCTTCATTGCCAGATACAATCTTTACATCAATATCAACAAGGTTACGATTATTAGTTCCAATCACTCCTTGAATTGATAATGCATCATCAACATGGTTGTATAGTAATGGATAATCACCAACAATTCCTCTCAACTCTAAAGTTGGGTATGATGCTTTTCTTGTAAATTCAGAAGGGGCTGGATTATCTTTATCTTGAAGAAATACATCCTCTGTTGCAGAAAGTACTTCACTTTGTTTGAACATGGAGAACTCTACAGTTTCAACACCATCATCAAACGTGAATGTAGCAAAAGCACTCAAACCCTTGTCAGTATTTTGAAGTGGTTCTTGATATTCATGTACAATGTCAATAGATTTCCAAGATGGTGTATCACCTCGAAGTTTATCATAATGCATATTCAATGATTTTATTCCTGAACATTCAAAACCAAGTTGATGTACAGTGACAAATCCACTTTTTCCAGTAAATCCTTCTTCTTTGTCTGTCAAAGTGGTGATTTTTGCATCCTCAACATGACAACTTGAGAAATCAAATCCTCTGTATGTTTTTTCACCATTAGAAAATTCAACTAATGCATTAAAATCATCATTAGATTGTGATGTGAGTCCAGATACTTTTCTAGCATTATCAATTTTCTTCTGCAAGATAGGATAGTAATCCAAAACACCCTCTACTGAGAATTCTGCTTTAACATTTCGTCCAGATTCAGCATATCCTGAAACTAGATTAAATACAGGAAATTGAATTTTTTCCTTTCCTTCGTTAAATGAGAATGTTACAAATGTTTTCATTCCGTTAGCGAATTTAAATCCTGAATCACCATGATCTATCAGTGTTCTAGGATTTGTGTGTGTAGAATCATTGTTTGATTTCAATCCACTACATACAAAGTCAATTTTGTCTACTATTGCAAATCCAACTTCTTTGTGATAACTCTCATAGTCATTAGAATCAAGTGTTTCAACTTGATAGTTATCAATTCTACAATTGTTGTAATCAAGTAAGATTATAGATTCCCCTTCTTTTACAAAATTAGCATCTACATCAAAGTATTTGAATTGATGATCAAATGCTGCATTTGAGTATCGATAGATATATGCTTCATCCATTGCTTTATGCAGTAAAGGAGAGTGGGTTACAGTTCCTTCTACTGAAAATGAAACTCCTGAATCATCAACAAAATTTTCTCCCATTGTGAAAACAGGGAATTGGAGTGTTTCAGTTCCTTCTCGGAAATTAAATGTAAGTTCTGGCATTACACCACCTACCATTTTGTAGTTTCCTTCTTCTGCATATGAATTTGAAAATCCAAACGCAGTTACGGTGAATAAAGCAACAATGCTAAAAATTGCAATGTTCTTTGCGTTTTTGTAAGTCATTAATGGTTGAATGTGAAATTTGTATTATAACCTCAATGATCATTTTATACTTGGAAAACATAGTCATAGATAGTTTATAGTTTCTATATAGAGGAAAAGAAGACGTTGTTTCGATTATAAATAATTAGAACAGAAGTTTAAAATCAGGATTCACAATTTAGAATAAGATCTGTTTTAGAGTCTGCTGGTGAATAGCATCCATCAGAATCATCACCACCATCCAGAACATCAGAACCTGAATTGGAATATAGAATGTCAAATCCTGAATCTCCTTTTAGGACATCATTTCCAGGTCCACCGGATAATGTATCAGTTCCATTATTTCCATAGATAATATCATCACCATCTCCACCAAAAATACAGTCATTTCCATCATTACCACTAATGATATCAGCCCCATCTAATCCAAAAATCAGATCATCATTAGGAGTTCCCTGAATAAAATCATCAGTATTTGTACCTACGATCATATTATAATCAGAATAAACATGTCCGCATGCATTGATTGTGATGGTTTGGTATGCTTCAGCAGTATTTCCAGCATTGTCAAATGCAATCCAAGTAACTTTGTTTACACCTAAAGAGAATTCTTCAGGAGCATTATTCAAAATTGATTTAATTCCACTTTCACTATCAGCAGCTATTGCCTCACCAATATTTACAAAAGTAGTCAAACCAGTTGCCTCTAAAATCATATCACTTGGAGGCATTATTGTTGGATTTATTTTATCACGGGAAAATGATTCAATTATTTCAGGTACTACTACAGGAATTTCAATAACTTCAATTATTTCAGGTTCAGTGTAAGCTGGCGTCTCAAGTGAATAAATTTTGTGTGCACTAGAGTCTACAACTAGTAATTCACCATTAATTCCTAAAGCAATATCAGTTGGAGTTCTAAAGGTTTGTGAAAAAGGTCCGTTTTTCTGAAAAATATTTAGATACAGATTATCATCTTGATCAACAGACAAGACTTTGCCACTTTCAGAATTTACAACATAGATTTTTCCATCAGGGGAAATCTCAATGCCTCCAGGAGAAAAGGTGAAATCATATCCAGTAAAAGCAAGTGTTATTATCCAATTTCCAAAAGAATCAAATTTTTCAATTTTACGATTTCCCTTATCAGTAACATACACATATCCTTCATCATCAACGTCTATTCCAATTGCCGTAAGGAATTGGCCTGTTCCCATTCCACTTGAGCCAAAAGATAAAATAAATTCCCCATCAGATGTAAATTTTTGAATTCTTTGATTTCCTGTATCTACAACATAGACGTTATTTTCTGAATCAACTGCTATTCCATTTGGATATTTGAATTGTCCATCGTGAATTCCTTTACTCCCCCATTGTTCAACAAATGTTCCATTCAAATAAAATTTTTGAACTTTATGTAAATCATGGTCTGCAACATAAACAAAATTACCACTTACTGCTATTCCAGCAGGATAATGAAATTCACCAGGCAAAGTTCCACTTTGTCCCCAGTGAGTAAGATATTGCCCATCACTGGAAAATTTTTGAATTCGTTTATTTCCTAAATCACTTACATATGAATTTCCTTCTTCATCTACTGCAATAAATTCAGGATATGAAAAATGTCCATCTTTTGCAATACCAAACTGTCCCCACTCTGAGATTAAATCATAATCACCCAGTGCATATGAAGTAGGAATCAAAGCACTAGACACTAAAAAGATGGTAAAAACCATTACAAGCAGGATAAATTTTGACAACAGATACTTTTTCTAAAATTTGGCAAAGATCAACAGAGTTAACAAATATTTCATTTTTTGTCAACTTTGTGTCAAAACGGTTTGTTCACTTCACGCGTAAAGACATAACTTGCAAGTCCCACCATAACTAGAACAAATACAGAGATTACCCCCAGGCTCAATACAATTGAGATTCCACCTTCTGAAACACCAGTCATCAATTCCCTTACAAGCAATACCGTGTAGGTCACAGGGTTGAGTTTTGCAATTACTGCAAGCCAATCAGGGAGTAGTTCCAATGGGAACAATGCAGGACTCAACATGAACAGAGGCATCCCTAGAAAATTTATGACACCCCAAAAAGTTTCTTGGGACTTTGCAGTAGCTGCTACAATTACAGATATTCCAGAAAACCCCAACGAAAACAAAATTACAATTGCCATGATTGGCGCAATCATTATTGGATTTGGAAAGTTAACACCTATTGCTAAAGCAATTCCCAAAATCAAACTAGCTTGCAGGGCAGCAATTAAAGAGATTGCAGACATTTTTCCAAGTGCCACAGCAGAACGAGAAATTGGAGAAGTCAATGCCTTATTCATAAAGCCATAACGTCTATCCCACAAAGTATTGACGCCACCAAAAATACTCGTAAAAATTGCAGTTAGAATTACGACACCAGGTGCCATAAACTCTATGTATTCCCCTTCAAACCCAACTGATTGAATAAGTGGTTGAGTTCCTGAAAAAGTATTTCCTATAACAATAATCCAAATCGCAGGTTGAATTAAACGAATTAAAACGCCACTTCGGGATTTTTTGTATCTCTTTAGCTCTCTCCAAAAAATTGTATATGTATCATACATCAGAGTATTCATGCACGTAACCTCTTCATCTTTGCATGCTCTCGTTTTCGATTAAACTTTGAATCATCATCTCTTATTTCATGTCCAGTGTATGAAATGAATACATCATCAAGTGTTGGTTGTGTCAAAGCAATTGAAATAATTTTGATTTTAAGGGCTGATGAAATTTGAAAAATTTTTGGGATTACCTCTGCTCCATTTGAAGCAAAAAGAGTTAGTTTGGAGCCATCCACATTAATTTTGTTTACAAACTCTATCTCATGAAGTTGTGATAAAAATGAATCATGATTTTCATCATCTCCAATGATTATTGAAATTACTTCATTGCCCATTGCATTTTTCATATTTTGAGGAGTGTCAATTACCTGTATTTTTCCACCATCGATAATTCCAACTCTATCACATAGCTGGTCTGCCTCTTCCATGTAGTGTGTCGTTAGAAAGATGGTCATCTCAAACTCATCATGGATTTTTTTCAGATATTTCCAAATTTTCCTCCTAGTCTGTATATCCAAGCCCACAGTAGGCTCATCAAGAAACAATACTTTTGGTCTGTGTAAAAGGCCACCTGCAATATCTAACCTCTTTCTCATGCCACCTGAATAAGTGACAACAGAGTCATGTTGTTTATCACTTAATTCAATTAATTCTAAAATATCATCAATTCTTTTATTGATTTGGTTTTTTGGGATATGGTTTAGTTTTGCCTGCAAAATTAAATTCTCTCTGCCAGTTAGATATTCATCAACAGTAGTCTCTTGTTGAACATACCCAATGCTTTCTCTAACTTTTTTTGCATCAGTCATCACATCAAATCCAGATATCAAAGCTTGACCAGATGTTGGTTTTAGCAAAGTTGTAAGAATCATCATGGTTGTACTTTTTCCAGCACCATTAGGTCCTAGAAATCCAAATATTTCTCCACTTTCGACTGAAAAAGAGATATCATTTACAGCAATAACATCTCCAAATGACTTTGTTAGAGATTTTGTTTCTATAGCAGACAATACTCTGATCGCATTTTACAATTATAAATTGCTAAGTATTTGAGAGCGCAAAAAAAATTTAAAGAGTAAACGGAGGACTAGTGGCATGATAGGATTATGTCAAAAATGTCACTCATCTAATGTAGAGATAACAGTTCAGGAAGGAATTCCTGTTTGTAAAGTATGTTCAAAGAAAGCAGACTAGACAAAAAGGTTATTTTTAAAAAAGAAGAGAAAAAGAGATCATTCAAGTTTTTTGAATTCTTCTTTGCTCATTCTAAGAATGACTCGTTCACCAATTCCCCAAATTTCGGATTTGGATAAAATTTTTGAATGCATCAAACCATCACTTACTTCAATTGATTCCAGTTCATTTGTGTCAGGATTTCGATGTAATCGTTTGACTTTGCCAATTTTATGGCTATCAATATCAACTACAGGTACTCCTGTTCTCACTGGAGGTCGGCTAAGTAGCAGAGTTTCTTCAGAAAATTTGTCAATATAATCCTCTGAAAGAAAATAATCCTTGTTGAATCCCTGGTGAATTGTCACTCCAGATACAGTTAGGGTGTCTTGATGGATGTGAATATGTTTGACTTTTCCATATCGTATTCCCTCTCTATCAATGACTTTTTTTCCAGTAAAAGAGTCAGCAGTTGCAATGTTTGTAGGCATTCCTTCTAGTTTTACGGACATGGTACCATATCTGCAGATTTGCTTATCATACCAAATATCAGAAATTTCTATCAATGGGGTTAAATTACTTGACAGAAAAAATTACGCGTGGAGATAAAGGAGAAATTATTCAGACCAGTCCTAATTACAAAGGGAAGAAAGACAGGCAACCCACATTCAGTAATGCTCAGAGCAGTAAATCATAATGGCAAAATATATTTTTCAAGACACCGACCGGACGGAGACTGGTTCAAAAACGCACTGGCAAATTCAGAAGTAAAAATACAGTATAACGATATGACTTTTTCTGGGAAAGCAAAGTTAGTGACAGATGAAGAGTATAGCCAAAAGATTTCAGAATTAAAGTATCCCGGAGAAGAAAGAGCAAAAGAAAAAAGAGTTACAATCGAGGTTACTCTGGATAATTAATTTTTAAAATATTTTATCAAATAGTAAACAGTGATGCCGCCCAGTATTGCTGTAAGAATCACAAATGGAATAAATAACTCTGTTCCAAAATTGCTAACATCAGAATCAATCACAGTCTCTACAATATCCGAATTTTCCTGAACATAATCCTGAGATTCGACACTTTCTAGTTGTATATGTGATTCAGATTCTGCCACCATTGGTGCAGCAGCGATAGATTCTGCAGATTCATCCATTCCAACAGATTCAGAAGTTTTTGCGGAAAGCTCAGGTGATGCAATTCTACTTGAAATCATACTTGATGGAACTTTGTCTTCCAGTTGAGTCAATGAAAAAATTGCAGAGAACCCAGTTGCAATTCCCAGTCCTGCAACTTTGTAGATATGTCTAAAGGAACGGACAAGTAACTTGCTTTCTTTGGTTTTTTCTGAGAAACTTGGGGGAACAATCACAATACTGAATTTTGTTGCAGTGTAGATTTTCATGTCTTGAGACTTTGAGTTTTTTTCAATCTTTGAAATTTTTACAACACCTAAATCTTGAAGTTTGTTGAGATGATACTTTACTAGTTGGAGTGAAATCTCAGTCTTTTGAGAAATCTGAGTTGCAGTCAACTCCTCATTGAAAAGTAATTGAAGGATTTCGCGGCTAGAATCGTTAGTAAACAGTTCACCGAACATCTTTATTTTTTTGTCATCAGTTGCAAGAATTTTGATTTTTTCAGTAAAATCATCATCAGGGATTTTAGAGGACATTTGAGTTCATACTTCAAATCCTGAATATGTAAGTTGTTTGGTAAAATTCAAATTTCACTAAACCTTTTATCCCAAACTACAAAATAGTAGTAATCGCTAAATTCTAGATTTCAGAAAACGAGATACGGAAAATAGTGAGGAGAAAAAAATGAATTCAAAAATAACAATCCCAATTGCAATAATCGTTTCAGTAGCCATAACATCTGGAATTATGTACTCTATTGACTTTGAACAAGATATTCAAGTAACTCAAACTCCAGAGCCAGAGATAATCTATGTTGATAAAACTTTAGAAGAATACTTTCAAGGAACTCAAGATATCAAAAAAATATCTTCACAAGAAGAATTAAAGAAAATTCTAGAAGCATCATCTGTCTTTAATGGTCAAATTTTTGATGAAAGAATGCTGAGAAGCTTTTCTGTAATGGATGGAGACATGGCAGTAGCAGAATCTGCACCACAGGCAGAGCCAGCAGTTAAAACAGAATCTGGCGGCTCAGAGTACTCTACAACAAATGTCCAAGTTGCAAATGTTGACGAACCAGACTATCTCAAAAATGATTCAAAGTATATCTATATTGTATCAAGAAACACACTTTCAATAATTGATGCGTATCCTGCTGAATCTGCAAAACTAATTCTCAAAATTGCTCTTGATATTGAATCACAATACATACAAAATATGTTCCTTAACGGAGACAGACTAGTAATATTTTACAACGGACAAAGCGATGATCAGATAATTCCACAATATGATTTTGTTCCACAAAGATCATACGAACCTGTAACACACGCATTAATTGTAGATGTATCTGATAAAGAAAATCCAACAATCCTAAAGGATTACTCTATTGATGGGCACTTTAGAGATGCAAGAATGATTGGAGACTATGCATACTTTGTAACAAATAGTCACATCAATTACCAGTATCCAAGACTTCCAGTAATAATGGAAGACTCTGTTAGAATAATGACACCCGAGGCATTTTACTTTGATAATGTAGAGCAATTCTCAAACTTTAGCACACTTATTGCAATTGACATCTTTGGAGATAAAATTAATTCTGAGACATTTCTCATGGGATATTCAGGAACATTTTATGTATCAGAGGATAACTTTTACTTGACTTACCAACAAAACATGCCATTTGGATTTTATGAAAACTCATCACGTGATAGATTCTTTGATGTAGTTGTTCCTCTATTACCAAAAGATATTCAAGATGAAATAAAATCAATCAAAAGCGATTCTTCATTGAATTCATCATCACAATGGATGAAGATTTCAGAACTGATGCAAAAGTCATACAACACAATGAACAAAGACGGCAAAGAAAAACTATTTGAAAAAATAAAGCAGGCTCTAATTGAGTACGACACAAAAAAACAGCAAGACACACAAAAGACAATTATTCACAAAGTATCAATTAATGAGGACAAAATAGAATATGTTGCAAAAGGTTCAGTCCCAGGACGACTACTTAATCAGTTTTCAATGGATCAGAGTGGGGATAGATTCAGAGTTGCAACTACTACAGAATACCATATACAGCATCAAGGCACCATTCGTTCAAATTCAGTATATGTCTTAGATGAGAATCTAAACATAGTTGGAGGTTTGGAAGATATTGCACCTGATGAGAGCATTTTCTCATCAAGATTTATTGGAGACCGACTATACCTGGTTACATTCCAGCAAATCGATCCATTCTTTGTAATTGATTTGTCAACTGACACTCCGAAGATTCTAGGCGAACTCAAGATTCCAGGATTTTCAAATTATTTGCATCCATATGATGAAGAACACATTATTGGAATTGGCAGAGACACAAAAGAACTTGACAATAATAGAGTTCAACAACTAGGCATCAAAATAGCATTATTCAATGTAAAAGACGTAAAGAATCCAATTGTAGCAGATGATATTGTAATTGGAGATAGCTCCACTCATTCAGAAGCACTGTTCAACCACAAGGCATTCTTCTTTGATAAGACAAGAGGAGTCCTATCAATTCCAGTAAACGGAGATGCAAAAAGTCTCAATGAAAGTTCATCCAAGATGTTTGCGCCAGAATACAACAGGTGGAGCGGTTTCTACGTATTTGAAATTGACTCATCTAATGGAATCAACACAAAAGGAACAATCACTCATTCAGAGGAAGATTCAAGATACTATGGAATGGGAGAGGCAAGAACTTTCTATATCGATGATGTGCTGTACACTGCATCTGAGCAATATCTAAAGATGAATGACTTTGATAGTTTGGAGAAAATCAATTCAATAAAACTTGAAAACACTGGAAAGTTTATCGAATACATGGAAGATGAGATTTTACGTTAAATCATACCAGATGAACAACTGTTGAAACTCCTCTTCTGTCAATTTCAACATCATTTTCAATTTCACAAACAGTTACTGTAAACGAAATCACATCACGAGTCTTTGCACTTTCAGCATGTAGTGTAAGATGAATGTCCAAGAATTCAGATTCTTGCGTTGGCAAATCAGTCTCATCAATGTATGCATCACATGTAGATTCTATTCTAAATCGATCATCTTTAAAATGAAAACCAAGTTTTGTTTTTCTTCCTTCTCTTCCAATGGCTTTAACATTCACATCAATTGTACCAGGTCTTGTTTCAGTGTAACCTGATTTTTGATTTACAAAGACACCAATTTGAAATGGTTTTCCCGCAGTGGATTCGGCCATCTTTTGTATTCCGTCATTCATTACCACATCAACTGCCTTGATTGATTGGGCAACCTTTGCAATCCATTCATTTGTTCTAGTAATTGTTGCACGAATGCCTGCACGCCTTCGTTTATCTTCATCTTCAGGCAATTTGTAATAGTCCACCCATGCCTCATAATCATGAGAGATATCCTCTATGAAATCAATGCAGGTTCTTCGATATTCATCAACATTATCTGTTCTCTCTGATGCATCATCAGTTCGCATACCATCAAAATCCATAGGCATTGCCATGCTCAGAATCAACCCTAGTTCTAAAAAAACCAATCTTGGAAGAAATTAATGATTATAATAGGAATTTTGGCTAGAAGATGCATGATATTTTCAGAAATTGTCACAGATTTGCAAGAGCAATTAAAGAAAGACTTGGCACAAATCAGATTTCTATTAAAGAAAAATCCAGGTATGGGATATGCAAGAATTGTAGAGATTGGAAAAGAAGTGGGTAAAAAATATAATATCAAATTGATTGTAAATTTCCCAAAAGAGGGAAGAATTGAAGAATTTGAAATGTATGGGAAGAGAGATTTGAGTTTAATCATAGATTATGATCTGAAGAGATTTCCAATAGACAGAGAAATCATTAAACAAAAAGCAAAGGAGATGTTAGGAGACATTCAGACAGAAGATGCATACATGTATGAAAACAAAGAAGGGGTTAGAGTATTTACAGACGATTGGAAGATAGACATACTCCCACACTCTGTGCACATATGGACTGAATTTAATGAAAACGTTACAGCATTTTGTAATTGGTTATTAGAAAATGCATATCCTATGAAAAAGAAATAATTTCAGAAATTATAGATTTTCCAAATCATCTAAAAGTAGTTCAGCTTCGGAATTATCTGGTTGTATTTTTAAAATTTTTCTACAACAATCAATAGCCTCATCTTTTTGTTCTAATGCCAAATGAACATTTGTTTTCAGAGTAAGATTTTCTACATCAGTGTTATCCAGTTCGTATGCTTTTTCAAAATACGGCAATGCCTTTTTTGCGTCCTCTACAATAAAATAAACACTGCCCATGATGAACATAAAATCATGATCATCAGAATATTCAGACTCCAGATTCTTTCCAAATTTTATGGCCTCAGCATATTCTCCGTCTCTTAGCAACTTTTTCAGACGACGTTTTGGATGTTTGAAAAGACCTACCATCTTAGTTCGTTTTTTGAAAGGAGATATTGTAATTTGAATGTAGAACTTGAATAATCACTGGCCATACCATGGTTCAGGTTCAGAACACTAAGATTTTTGACTCATCCTAAGGATTTTCAATCTTCATGATTCCTTCTTTGATTAAGAATTGAATACCCTGAACAAATGAATTATCATCAATTGAGCCATCAGCCCACCATCCTGCGTTGTTCTTAATCCAATCAGGGATTTGGTTTGAGGCACCGCCTGAACCCTGAGAGGTTGGTGGAATCTTCATGATTCCTTCTTTGATTAAGAATTGAATACCCTGAACAAATGAATTATCATCAATTGAGCCATCAGCCCACCATCCTGCGTTGTTCTTAATCCAAGATGGAATGCTTTGAGGTGGACCTGCATCCTTTGAGTCATAAATTAAAACAGGAACTTGCAGGTAATCAGAAGCCCCAGATGGCACAATTCCTTGAGGAGCTAAACCATAAATCCATACTACATAATTTGCAGTGCCAGGTTTTTCTTTAACAATCATATCAAGGATGTATTGTCCTGAAGGAGAATACAAGAATTGTTTACCTTCTTCTTGTGCCAAAGAACGTAGTGGATTTAGATCATTATCAACTACTAAGAAATCAAATTGAACCTGGTTTAAAAATTCTGTATCATCATATTTGCTAATGAATTTAATGAGCCATTGCATCTCACATCCCTTTACAGGATCTTCAGGACCATAAAAAATGTGAATTTGATAATCAAAATTCTTTGTAGGTTTCTTTACACTAACTGATTTTTCAAAGTCTACTTCACAACCAGCATCTAGGAATTCATCAGCTGTGGAAAGTATTCCTTCAAATGGACTTTGTTGTACATTTTCTTTATAATCCAATAACGTGAATTCATATTCAGTCGGAGGGATTCCTTCTGAAACATGAGTGTATGTTTTAGCTTTTATTGGAAATGGAAATCCATCTACAATCCATACTTTACTGCCAGTACCACCAGTTTTCCAATACATTTGAACAGTCTCCCATGTACCTGCAGGAACTGTGATTGTTTCAATAGCCTTTGGAAGTACTTGCTCACCACCTATGTTACCAATCTTACCCCATGATGCAGCTTTGAATTCTTTAGGACCTTTACCGCCAGAACTAGAATCTGAAGTTGCAAATGCAGAAAGCCACACTACAGAAGATTTGAAAGCTCCACGATATACACCAAGTTCGATGCTACCGCCAGTTGGTTCAGGTGCAATTTTTCCAAGCTCCAATTCACCAACAATTACTTTGCTGCCATCATACACGACAACTTCTGCCAACCACTTGGTCTCACTTCCGACTTGCTTGTCACCTTTAATCCAAATATCCATTTCAAAAGGGGCGCATTCCTTGTAATCCACATGGCACATAGAATAGGAAAAGAAATCCCCCTGTTTGAGACCTTCTCCGGCATACCATGATCCTTCTTTATCCACACCTCCCGATTGGAATTGAGCAGATGCAGATGGAATAGACAATGATCCTAAAAGTAAAGCTGTAAAAATTGGAATTATTAGCAATGATCCTTTCAAATCTGAAAAAAATTGTCAAAACGGATAGTTAAAGGTTATTCAAATAAGCAAATATAGAGGAAAATTTACAGTAATTCCAGAAATGTGTGAATGCTCCAAAGTGCACTTGTTTGAAGTAGAATTCAAACTAGATGGCATGATAGTTGTTCCAACACACAAAAACTGCGGATTCGGATTAGATGAAAAGCAGGCCGACAAATTCCAAAAAGAACTAGTAAAATCATGGGGCTTTGAGGAAGAGGAAGAATAATTAAAAAAATAAAAATAAAATTGTGATAAACTATCGAATTACATACTACCGACAGCTTCTTTACAAACGTCTGTTGAACATTTGCAATCTGCGCTGCATATACAATGACCTTGCATAGCACAATCGCATGAGTAATCTGGGTCGCCGCTATCAGCTTCGCAACCGCATGCTTGATCTACCATGACTAGTGAGTAATCTTACTTGTTTTAAAAGGTTAGTACAAGTGATGAGAAATTCAGCCTTCAAAGAATGCCCAGTATAGAATTGCATGATTTTTCAATACTATTTGCTTGCTGCTCAACTAAGTTCAGATCAGCTTCTACGTCAAATGCTACCTTGAGAATATGAATAAGATCTTGTTCTCTATTTAGATTATCCTTAATTTTTGTGAAATTTTCTTTGTTAATCCAACCCAAATAAAAATAACAGTCAGATAGCATGGAGTTGGTTACAAAATAATCATATTTTTGTTGAATAGTTTGAGAATGGTTATTTTTTTCAATTAAATCAGAAAACCCCATAGTTGATTTGAGCATCCTCTCAAGTAAGGGGAGAGTAGCCCTCTCAATCCCCACAGTTTGAGTGACAGTTGAGATATTTTCATTGATTTGAGTTTTTTCTAATTTTCGTAAAAGTTCAAGCATGTGAGATGGACTGATTCGCTGATAATTCAATGATAGAATAGCATCAGATAGATAAAATGCAGCACACTTTTGCCAGCAAGAACCAAATGAATCAGTGGATTTTAAAGATTCTTTAGTTTTTTGACAACAAAATAGCGACTCTATCAAAGAATTTTTTGCAAAATCACGATAAAGTAAAATACGTTTTTCAGAAATCTTGGATAAAAACATACGAAGTTCCCAAGATTCATCTTGAATAATTTTCATTCCATCGTATTGCAATAGTTGTTTGGACTCTGATTCAGATAGTGATCCATGATGAAGCATTACTGATTCATCTTCAAACTTTAGAATTTTTTTTCCTGATTTCTCATCAAAAACAAAAACATCATGATCACATGAATTGTTATTAATTCCAGATACTCTACAACCGCCCACACCAACAGGGAAACTAGTCAGATCATTTTCGTGGATGAATTTGGCAATATCCATAAATTGAGAGTCCATTCTTTTTTCTATAAAGGAACCAACTCACAAAGTTTTACAAATTCATTCAAAGTCAAAACATTTCCTTTAAATTAAGATTGGATTAGATTTCCATCAAGCTCCTATAGTGTAGTCCGGTTAAGCATTTTGGCTTCTCAAGCCAAAGACTCGGGTTCAAATCCCGATGGGAGCACGGGATTTTAGGGGATATATACACGCCCCTAATTTTTGCACTAAGTTTGATCAGGTGAAAAGTAGTAGAATCCTCATTTTACCAACGAAGAGTGAGCCAAAATACAAAGGCCGGAAGATTTTGCACTAACTCGTATAAAATCTCCTGATTGGAAATTTTATTAGATGGAACATTTCAGAAATAACGATACCTCATAGTAGAAGAAATTATTCGAGAGATTGGAACGCTGACACCTGCCCTTGTAATGGGGCTTGGATTGGCAGTTGGAATGCAACATGCATTTGAGCCAGACCATATAGCTGCTGTCAGCACGCAGATATCAAAATTCAAAATAAAGTCTACAAGACATTTACTCAAAGAATCATTCACAAAGTCCTCTGTCCTCGGTGCGCTCTGGGGCGCAGGACACACCACAACTCTGGTGTTAGTTGGATTTTTAGTCTATGCACTTGCAATTACAATACAAGATCAGATATTCTCAGGATTAGAGTTTGCAGTTGGAATTATGCTTGTATTTTTAGGAGTAACTACAATCATCAACAGAAAAATTAAATTCAGACACAAACATCCTCATCAGCACACAGATGGCTCTCTACACTTTGATGAGCACAAACATGATGACTCAGACCATAATCACACTCACAAATCATACTTCATAGGATTGATTCATGGGCTTGCAGGAAGCGGAAGTCTTGTTGTTCTGACGGCCGTGACATGGGATGATGTAGGAATGCTTTTGGGATTCATTGCAATATTTGGTGTAGGTTCTATGATTGGAATGGTACTTGTTGGAAGCCTTATGGGGATTCCTCTTGTTTTTGTAAATAAAATTGGAATTCTTCAAAAAACTTTCAGATATGTGGCTGGAATTTTTAGTCTTGTTATTGGTTTTAACATAATGTATCAGATTATGGTCGTCGGACATTTGTTTAGAATCTAATTTTCTTTTTATCTCTCAAGAATAAGACCTAGTTTTCATTTTCTTTTATCCCATAATACTATTGCAGTAATAATTACTATCAGAGGAATTATCATGGTTTGGATAAATAGGATGTTTGTTTTTAGTTTCTGATCAAGTGTTGGCTCTTCTATTCCTTTAGATGTACCACTACATGTAAGGTAAACGGTCTGGGAATTAGCCACCAACATATCAATCACAATTTGGATATCTCAAATTATAAAAAACTACATGAATAAGTCATTCATCTTGTTTAAATTCAAGAATTCCAACCCACATTTACTATGAGTTATCAATACGATGACTATAATGATGACATAGATTATGAATCAGACTATGAAGATGAGGATTAGCAGTCCTCTAATTTTTTTATCAAATAATATTTTTTCAAAAATTAATTTTTCTGTTTTATTGTCATGGTAGTGGAGTAATCATTACCAATCCCGAATTATCAGAGACAAATCTTATCATGGAAATATCTTCTCCCAAAACATTTCTCTTTGCATCTAGCTCATCAGGAATCTCTCCCCCAACTGTCACTACCATTTTTGAAGTCACATACTCATTTGGAATATACATTACCACATATTGTGGCCGGTCAATTACAAATGAGATGAATCCTGCCTCAGGGATAAAGTGAAAATCAGTTACTAATGCAGGACTTTGAATGTCAATTACGTTGGATGTTCCTTTTACAAATTGTGGTTGGAATTTTTCTCTTTCATCTAGTGTCAAAGGATCTGTTTCATATTTTTCTGAATCTTGAATCTCCAGATTCAACCCTTCAAGACAATAATTTTGAGATTGTTCATGTGGGATTAATTTGCAAAATTCCGTACCTCCATCCACATCATGATTGGTAAAAAATGAAAGAGTGGTTCCAACGGACATGCTGCATTCCATAAAATCAACAGAGCTCAATTTTGATTCATCACACAAAGTTGAAAGCGTATTTTGAGTAATTCCTTGTCTGGTCAGAACATTATCAGTATACTGCATCATCACACCTTTGACACACAGCCTGTCCTGATAAAAGGACATTTCATGACACATATCCAAAGAAGAGGTGAGATCTTCACCAAAAAAATGCACTAAACCGTGTCCCAATCCATGCACACAGTCTTGATAGTTTGAAGAACCTATCAGTTCATCACATATTGATTTGTAGTCTGTCGGAAGTTTTTTGTTGTTTTCTTGAACTTCATGAAAATATGCAGCTAAAACACCATGAAAATATCCACCCCTACACATTGTCCCATCCATTCCAATTAGATTGTCAATTACATTTGGATTCTCAGCGTATGCAACATGCCCTACTTCATGAGAAACAAAGTGACAGTCATCAATTGTTCCAATCTTAGATAACACAATTGAAAGTTCCAGTGCATGAGAATTATTTTCCTCGTTTTCTGCAATCTTGCCAAAAAACGCAGAATAGCACACAAGACGCGATGTTCCGCTATCCATGTCAGCACATACACGTATGTCATGAAGGTATTTTGTTGCCAAGCTTTCTGAAATAGGTAAAGGACTAGAGTCTACCACATCTAAAATCCCGTCATTATCATCATCGGTGTCTTTGAATGAGCCTATCCCATCAAAGTCAAAGTCTGCCCAGTCTTCAGGATCTGTGTCAAACTGATCAAGTGAATCAGAAATCCCGTCATTATCATCATCAATATCACATTCATCTCCCAATTTGTCGGAATCAAAGTCTGTCTGGTCAAAATTGGTATTTCTTGGACAGTTATCAAAAGAATCAGGCACTCCGTCTTTGTCCATATCAAAGCCAAACAGATTTGCATCAGACATACCATCAGAATTTAACAAGTAGAAAGTAAAGGACAGACTAATTACGATGGCAATAGGAATGACGAAGAATCTACGAACTGCCAATTGTTCTTTTTTTGTGATTTGAATATACTTTGTTTGTGATACAAGATTGAATTTGAAACTATTTTCATGAGCAATTATTCACATCAATCTAAAAAAATAGGCAAGTATCGATGAACCAAGCAGCCTAACAGTCATGAGAAAACTACCTGCCACTAGAGTTTCTAGCAACTGCCTAAAACATTCTATGATACAAGTATAGATCTGAGAAAACAAAATTTGTCAAAAAACTGTAATTGTTTGCAGAATAGGTTAAATTCTTGATTTTGTGAATAAAGATTGTAAGAAAAATGCTAGAATCTCCACAGATACAGATCTTAGAGTTCATAATTAACAATCCTAGTTCCCACCTAAGAAAAATTAAGAATAATCTAGGATTCTCAATGGGCACAGTTCAATACCATCTTAATGTTCTTGAAAAAGAAGGGAAAATCAAATCAGTCAAAACAAAGTTTTACAAAAATTATTACCACATTGACGAATCAAGCGATAAAGTACTTTCCGTATTTAATTTAGAATCTCCACGAAGTATCATTTTATGTTTACTTCAATATGAGCCTTCTACGCATCAAGACATAGCAAAAAGAGTTGGATTGTCATCTTCGACTGTTAGTTGGCACATGAAAAGATTATTGGAATTAAACATTGTAGAGTCAGAGTATTCTGGAAAATATACCCTATACCATCTCACCAGCAGAGAAAACGTACTAGAAAATCTTAGGAAATGCAAATCAACCACATGGAACTCTATTATTAACAACATGGTAGATGTCTTTTCAGCATTTGAACAGGAATAACAAAGATAGAGAATGTTTGAATCGTATTTATCGGCAATATCAAATATTTTTCTACAGATTGATTACCTTAATCCATTTGATGATCCATCAGATGTTGTTACACAGGATGATGTTATTGCAGGATCTGTAACTGTTGCCATTGCAGGACTATCAATATTTTTAACAATCATGGCAGTTTCTGCGTATAGGAAAACTGGTGTCTCTCAATTAAAATACATCGCATTAGCTTTTTCATTGTTTACCATATATCTTACAACTGAAGCAATACAAGAATTATTTACATTTGATGATGATTCTTTTGATTTATTTTTATCATTAATCATGTTAGGCATTCTGATTTGTTTCTTTTTTGGGATTATGAGAAAAAAGAAAAACCACGTTTAGAAATGATGATGTTTAGATTTAATTTGTTATAGTGTGAAACTTTGTTTTGAGCAGAACGAAGTATTTTCTGATTTCAAACTTTATGATTCTATTTTGTATATGACTTGAAAGTTAGTCGTAACATCTTCGGTATCATCCTTAACTATTACAGTATAAGTTCCAGGTGCCAAGTTTTCTGGAATCTGCCATACTTCAGAAAAAGTGCCCTCATTCGTTACCTCTGGGATTAATTCGAAAAACGCCTTAGTAGATGTTATCTGAATTACAGATTGAAACTCTGAATCTATGCCTGTTCCTGAAATAGTTACAAATTCTCCTTGTAGATATGGTTCTTCTTTGTCCAGTTGTACCGTTAGAATTTTTTCTTTTCCTACTACCTCAAATGTCAATTCAGAAATTCTTTCAGCATTACTAACCTTGACTGTCCACAATCCATTTTGTTTTCCAAGAGATAGTTCTAATGGATATGTAAATTTACCATCATTATCAGTGTAATATTCAATTTTATCAATGACTTCTCCAGTAGGATCAATCAATTCTATCAGAATCGTGGTATTGTCTGAAGACTTTCCGGTGAGAAGAACTGTCTCTCCAATTTTGTAATAATTATCATCTATTTTGATATCAATAGGAGTAATTCCTTTACTCAACCCTACTGAAAACTCCTCAATTGTTTCTTCAGAAGCATAGTTTAGCACTAAATAGTAATTTCCTCTTTTGTAACCTGAAAGATCTAGCAAATATTCAGCATGACCTTTTTTGTCAAGCAGTACTTTGTCCTCAAAACGTACATTGTCACGAGAGTCATAAACTGTCAAGGAGATTTTTGCTGAAATGGGTCCAAAAATTTCAATTGAAGCGTTTGAGTCATAATCAAAGTGGAATTTTTCAACAACAGCTGCAATATCCCCTGCAGATTCTCCAATTTGTACAGGTACTATTTCAGAGTCATCTCCATGTTTTAAAATCAAAAAATATGCCCCCTGAGTAAAAGAATCATCAGTTTTTATTTCAAATTGTACTATTCCAGAATCATCAATCTCTAAAATATCTGTGTAAACCTTATTCCCATCAGAATCTTCTAGTTCAACTTCAAGACTTGTATTTGGCTCGGATTCTCCTGTAAAAGTCATTGTAGAACCTAAAACATACGAATCACGTGCAGATTGTACAAGGATTTTTTCTGGTGAAATGTCAGTTTCTACTTGTCCATTATCTGATGAAGTATCGTTATTTTTTAAATCTCGAAGGGGTAAATCTACAATTTCTGCCCTTTGCGAACTAACCCATTTTTCTATAGAAGATGATTTTACACATATTGCATCACCATTGCTTCTTATCATTAACTGTAGTCCAATTTTGCACATTACGTCTTCTGAAGTTACTCCATTTGCCATTTGTTTTCTTGGAGAATCTATATCGCCCATCGCAGTAGAAGAAACCAAACTAGTAAACAATACTAAAAAAAGTAAAATTCGATTCACATGTCTTAGTAAGTTTTTTTATAATTAAAACCCTTTTACACAAAGATACACATGTATTTAGAATTTCATGATACAAGATTGAATTTGGCATGTACTCAATTAATTTTGTTTCAAATATAGATACAGTATAGAATATTCATTCCATTTTAATGTCAAATTAGTGAGTAATAGTAATAGTATTCTATACACTATTTTTCTAATACAATTCTCGATCCGACTCTAGAAATTTCAAATCCCTTGATCATTTTTTTGAATACTGTGAATTAACTTTATTTTTTCTAATCAATTGCATGTACAAAATAACTTCTATAGTACTACTATCATGTATGATGGGACTTTTTCTTGCAAACCCTGCATGGGCAGTAGAAGATTTCATGCTTACTATCAGTAGTTTGTCAGAGTATGAAGAAGGTCAACATTCAATAGTACATGGAAAAACAATGACTTTGGATGAGGAACCTGTTTCCAAGGTTTTGATCAGTGTGTACTTTCCTTCTGGAATAATCAAGACCTCAACTAATTCAACAGGTCAGTTTTCAGTAACATCCCCTATTCCTGTAGAAATTGGAGAAGACGACATTACAGTCTATGCAAAAAAAGACAATAGATACACAAGTGCAGAAATCACATACAAAGTAACAGAAAGTAAGACAAAGAAAATTCAGGAACCAGTGACAAAAACTCCAAAAATAACTGGTAAAAAAATAGAGTTGGATCCTTTTTCAAAGATGCTGCAAGAGATTGAAAAACAAAAAAATGATGAAGTAAAAAGAGAAACTAGTCTCAAAGAGAAGCAAGAGATTGATGAGAAAAGACAACTTGCCAAAGAAGATCTGCAAAACGACTTGAAAGAATCTGAGAGGAGAAATGAGGCTCACAGCCCACGAAATGTATTTTACAAATTTATTCAAGAAGTAGACAGTTCAGTCAGAGGAATATTTTGGCAACAATTCCTGTTTACAGAGAGGATCACAAATCAAGCAGCAGAAGCCAAAAATGATGCTCTCAAGGAAGGAAAATCATCTTTTGAAGCAACAAAAATATTCCAAAAGAAAGCTGCAGTTTCACAAAAAGAAGTCATAGAGTTTAACAAAGGTTTGAGCATAACACATGGTAATTCCACATCAGGAATTCAAAATTTGTTTGATGAAAACGGAAAACTTCCTAGAACAGAATAGAACTTCTTCTTCCTTTTTTTATATGCATAGCTAAAATTTGTCATTTAATGGTTTTCAAAATTTGTTTGCAGATACTTTAGTTTCTGTCATTAACTAAAATGCAATCTAGAAAAAAATGCAGAAGCAGTTGAAAATGTTGAAAATCCATACAATTTCATCCACGGGTATTTCATGGGAGATCTACAAGGAATTGCTTTTGCCACTGCTTATTGTCAGTTGGGAAGAAACATGGATGACAAAGAAAGAGAAGATGTTGCTAAAATTATAAAAAGCAAAGCAGTCATAGTTGAGGAGATTATCAAGGAAATAATGGATACTTGCAAATAATTCCATTAAATGAAATAAAATACATTATTAACGCATGAGAAATAATCATAATACTTGTCAGATGAACAAAAAAAGAAAACAGAAACAATGTCATTCAGATTGGATGGCAGTGTTCTAGATAAGATAAGAGCAGAATCTGAATCGCAAGGAGTTAGTCTTAATGTATTGGCAAACAAAATTTTTTCAAGATATGTCGATTGGGACATGTTTGAGCCCAAGGTTGGCATGATTCCAGTTGCAAAACCAATAGTAAGTGCATTGTTTGAAAAACTCTCAGAAGAAGAGACAGTGGAATTGGCACGACAGATTGGCCAGAGCATAGTGTCAGATATTTCCACGTTTATGAAAGGGACCATGGATATTGACTCGTTCGTATCATGGTTTGTAACGAGAATGAAGATTTCAGATTTTGAGATGAATCACACAATCAATGGTTCAAAGCACAGTTACATAATAAAACATGATTTAGGATATAATTGGTCATTGTATCACAAAACGGTATTGGAGTTAATTTTTAACAACGTCTTGGAAAAAAAGATAGATTTTCAAATCAAAGACATGATGATGGAATTGTCTTTTGAAAAATAATTATTTTATTTTCACCGTTCCAGTCATCCATGGATGAAGCATACAGTTGTACCCGTATAACCCTGCCTCTTCAAATGTTTGCTCAAATGTATCACCAGGCATCATCATCCCAGAGTCAAAGAGACCATCATCACTGGTAATAGTATGCACAGAAGTGTCTTTGTTAGTCCAGGTTACAGTATCGCCAACGTTTGCCTGATTGAATTTTGGACTGAATGATTTGTTTGATGATGGTACTGCAGAACCAGTTTCCACATCACAAAGATTGGTTTCAATTATCTTAGATTCATCAAGTTCGGTAGATGTTGGAGTATGTTGGGAATGTTCAGACGAACTAGCAGATGTTTTTGTAATTTCGCCATTTGCGTCTGGTTGCTGTAAGTTAATTGCAATCTGTTTTTGCCATTCCCACATATCAATGGATTTTGTTTTTGCAACATCCACTCCATCAACTGCATCAGACGTGGCATCCCTTACATCAAAGTAAGCCATAGTTCCCTTTTCTTCGGGGACGCCATGCAAGTGGAAAAGATATCTTCCAGGTTCTTTCCATTTTGCCTCAAATATTGCAGCATTTCCGGGACTGACTTCCCATGTTTGGGTCCGTATGGGTTCATTCTCCCAGATTCCAGAGATTATTGTATCAAAGATTGTCCCATGAATATGAAATCCAAAAGCAGCAATTGCACCCATGTCAACATAATACAGTCTGACTAGCTCGTTGGTTTTTGCAGGAAGTGGATTAGACCAATATTGATCTGCGTATCCGTTGAAAAACACATAGTCGGGATTCCAGATTTCTTGGTTTTCCAAATCGTATTCTCCTTTGACAAGAACATACTCTCGTGCAGGCTCCAATCCTTCTTTAGGATCAACTATGAATGCACCGTACAAACCATTTCGAATATGCTCAGATACCGGCATCACATGGCAGTGATACATGAATAGTCCTGCAGGCTCTGCAATGAAATCATAGACATATGATTCGCCGGGAAGAACTTCTTGGAATACGCCATCATTTTTTTCATTGTGATCTCCATGAAAATGCATTGTGTGTGGAAGTTTCCCATTATTGATAAAATTAATAATTACACGATCACCCTCAGTTGCCCTTAACGTGGGACCAGGAATGGTTCCATTGTAAGTCCAAGCCTCAACTCTAGTTCCCGGAGCAATCTCAAGTGTGGTGTCTTCAGCAACTACAGTATAGGTAATTGTTTTTGGAGGATTGTGAACAGAATTATCTTCTGCAAATGACTGTAAAGGTAATTCTGCATCAAAGAAAAAAATGCCAAGTGTCACTCCAAGGGAGACAACTCCTATGAGCATTACGATGGTTCTGTCCACGAAAAACATTCAAGGGTTTTGCTATTAACTAGGAAGTTTATTCTGCAAACAGTTGCAAACAGTTGCATACAGTGATCTTATCTAGTAAGAATTTTTTTAAGATGCCTTGGCACCAAGATGTAAAGGACACTGTATTGACTTTGTGACAAAAAGATTTGAGGGAGGTCTAAAGTATCAGAACGGATTAAAATGGTGCACCACATGTTCGCGCTTTATTCAGACAAAACTGATTCGCTGTTCCTGCTGCAATACAAAATTGCGGGTTAGGGCAAAAAACAGAGTTTATCACAAAAAAATGTCTGATTTAGAAACCAAGTTACCCACAAATTTAGAGGTTTTAGGATCATATAGAGATATTTTGAAGTGAATAAGACCTGTGAAACAAGGGTCATTTGAGAAAAATAGTAGGTATTATGATAAAATAAACACAGCATATTCCAAGTCTTTGATCAAACTTTGATCCAATTTGGTAAATTTGAATTGTAAATCTTTGGCTTTTTGGTATACCGAATCATCTACAACTACAGTGTTTGGCAAAGCATATTGATTTATCTTAAAGCAGGTATTCACTGGTTCTCCAAAAATATCATCAAGTGAAGAATCAGATGTTTTTGCCTCATTTACCATACCAAATGCAGTACTGATTCTGTATGCCATTCCAGGAAGATTCTCAGACGATGTTTTGTCATTGAGTTGTTTGTCTAGTTTTGAGATTTCTGAGCAGCAATCAAGCATACTGGATAGAATTGTTTTATCGTCTTTGGATGATGGGAAATAAAATAATATTGCATCATCAATAATTTTAATTGGTATTCCTTTGTATTTTTCTATTATTGGGATAACAGAGTCAGTAAAAATTTGACTGTATCGTTTTTTCTGTTCTTCAGATAGGGTTTTAGTTAATTTGAGCGAGCCTATTAAATCCACCAAACACACATAACTATCACGTTTTTCTTCAAAGAATTTTTCTAAAATATTTCCTTGTTGCTTGATGATATTTTCTCGTTTTCCTATTGCAGAAATAGATTCTTGTAATGTCTTTGCCATATTATCAAAAGATGCAGATAACTGCTCAATCTCATCATTTGTTTTGATGTTAGTTCTTACATCAAAATTACCTGAGGATAATTCCTGAGCGGCATTACGAAGTTTCAGTATAGGGTTAGATATTCTCTTGGAGAGGACAAATGTGACTATACTTGCAATAACAATTAGAGATATTCCGACAAGGATAATTCTATTTTGTAATTCCGTTATTGGTTTTAGAATTACTACTTCATCAACTTCAGTTAATAAAACAAAACCCAGATCAGGCTTACAATAAGAATATCCAAAAATATCTACGTCTCTATAGTCAGTATAATCTGCAGCTTCCACATTTTTTCCATTCTCAAGACATTCAGATACTGCAAACGTGTCTACTTTTTGATTAAACTGAGCATTTTCAAGAAATATTGATTCCGAGATCATCATCTTGTTTTGATTTACAAGGTATACCTCGCCTGAATCATGCAAACCAAATCTATTCAACAAGATATTATCAAATACAGAACTTCCCATTGTTGCAATCAATACGCCGTCCTGATTTCCATTCTCCGAATATACAGGCAATGATATTTTCATTAGTCGTGTTTTGTCAATATCTTGAATAAATTCAACAGCAGGTGCAGTTACTTTGTAGTTTCCTTTAACATATGTAGTAGGATCAATTTTTTCATTTAATGAAAATATTGGCTTTCCCCTCATGTTGATTATCTGGAGATCCCTGATTCCAGCTTCAAACTCATTTAATTGAAATAAATGGAATTCATGATGCAGTTTTGGTGATTGCTCATCAAGTATTCGGTCAAAAGAAACATCATTCAATGCAGGAATCAAAACATCAAAAGCATTGGCAAGTACTTTATTTTCTGAAAATTCTTGTAATTTCTCAATTCTGGATTCAATTATAGATGTTATAGTATCTCCTCTTGTTTGTGATTCATCTTTGAGTGATTCTTTGAAATTATCTTTGATTATAGTGTCTGCAAAATTATAAGCTAAACCAGTAGTTATTGCAATAGAAGAAATACTAATTGCAAGTACCAAAAAGATCAATTTAGTACCAATACTAAGAAATGAACTCATGTAATTACATCACAATAGTAGGTATTTTAATTATGAGTGGATTTTACGATTATTCAGATTGTAAATATTCAATCATGGCAGCACAGTAATCATTCATGAAAGTATCCAAATTTCCTAGTTTACCAGTCTATTGTTCTATAGTCATAGTGGATAAAGATCCACATCTCTAGAGTCTTTTTTTTATTTCTTATTTTTACGACATGGAATTGAAATACACTTTCTACAAGATAAGGTGATCATCACTATGACGCAAGGGAGGACAGGCGGTAATCTCAAAGTAGGTAGCAATATCTTATGAAATATTGTATGTAATTTGATACAGACATCTTTTTAATTATTTTTCATGATGTTATGATAATATGATGTTACAGGATGTATTTTTAATTAATTACCATGATCTTTGTATGATGTGGAATGCCCTAATTCCAGCTAGATATAGGAGGATACTATAATTGCATGAAGCCATAAAGTATGAATATAACATATTACTACTATATCTGAAGAGATGGGAGGAATTGTACGATGGTTAGCTGTATTGTGGTAGATGATGACAAAAGCATTGTGGATTTGTTCTCTGAATTATTGGGAATAATCAACGTAGATGTTCTTGCCAAGGGATATGATGGACAGAGTGCAGTGAAATTGTATGAAGAGTACAAGCCAGACATTGTCTTTACAGATTATCAAATGCCTGAATATGATGGACTGTATGCAGTTGAAAACATCAAAGACAAGAATCCTGATGCCAAAATAATCATGGTGACAGGAGGTGTCGATACCGTACAATTTGCAATTCTTGATTCGCTAAACGTACCTGTCATCATCAAACCATTTGATATCCAGAAAATAAAACAAACAATAACAAATGGTTTTCTTGATAATGATATCAAACAATCTATATTTGAGATCCAATACACGTTCAAAGAAGATTACTCTGTTTATTCATGTGTGGTGACTTTTGAACAATACAGGAATTTGAAGGCGATACCAATAATTGATGAATGTAAAATCATAAGAATTGGTCAAAACAGTCTTGATTCATATACAGAAAAAATGCAAAAAGCACTTGATTTGGCACGTACTAACGACAAAACTAACATTTTAGAATTATCGGAGATTGTAAGATGATTTACAACAGCGGAGAATTAATATGAAAGTATTAACTCATGAAAATATGTCCGGAGCAGATTCGCTTCTTGCAATATCTTTGGAGAAAATTATCTTGAAAAATCTAGGTGATAGTACAGTTCGTAAGATACAGGACAGACTATTTGAAAAATTTGGCATATCTATGACTGCTGCAATGCGAGAATTTGATAAAATAGATTATGTGCTAAGAGAATTTTTTGGAGCAGGTGCTGAAGGACTGGAGAAAAAATTCCTCCAAGAGATCTGTAGCCTCAAATCAAACAAAGACAAGACCGATAAGAGATTCACCTTATCTGATTCAACCATAACTCAATCTATTGTAAAGGCATTCTGTGACGATGAAATGTCAAAAATTCTCAATGCGTCAATTGGGGAGCCATGGACAATTTCTGAAATTATTGAAAAGTTGAACCTTCCTAGAACCTCAGGATACAGAAAAATCAATTTCCTAATAGAGCAGGGCTTGCTGATAAAGACAGGATTCATACAAACTGCTAACAGAAGAGTAGACAAATACAAGTCACTGTTTGATAATGTCAATATTGATTTTAACAATAAAGTTACAGTAAATGTTCAGTTTACACCCGAAGTCGTTAAGAACAGCTCTATTCTCACGACAGTCTACGGCTCATAGAGTTTGATTTAAAAAATAATTTCTTTATCTCTTTACAGTATTTTTTTTATCTGCTCACCACAATCGGCTTTAATACAGCCATTACATCTTCAAATAATTTCACAAAATGAAATAAAAAAGAAGGAATGCTATGCCAATCCTATTTGCTTCATGAATTCCAGATTATCCCAGAACAGGTATTCCTCAGTCATGACGCCATTTTCCCAGTAACCAACTGTAGCCATGTTAAGTTTGTAGGATTTTCCAGTGGGCTGAACAATAGTTCCATCAGGCAATTGCATAGGTTCAGTAAAGGTTCCCTCAATTACCCCAATCACACTTGTCCAAGGTCCAGATGCAATCTTGATAGGATGCTGTTCTATTCTAGTATCAGGGGCCCAAACAAACATTGCTTTCAAATCTTTAATGTGTGGTTCTATTCCAGTAGTTGTACGACCATCAGGCCAGTGTACAACAATATCACTTGAGTGGCTTTCATGTAATCTATCCCATTTCTGGTTTGTAAACACATCAAAATCCAATTCATCAAATGTTTTTAGATGTTGTTCAGAAAGGAGTTCTGCAGTTTGGAATTTTGTTAGTTCATCTTCATGGTGTGCATCATCCATATCAGAATGATCATCTTTGCTCATTTTATCGAGCATTTTCTCTATGTGTTTTAGAAGTTCTGGTTCATCCATTTGACTCATCTTTTCAATTTTCTTATCATGGTGTTCAGACATCATAGACTTCATCGAATCAATCATCTCCATTTTACTCATAGATTTCATTTGTTCTAACAATTGAAGATGTCTTTCCTTCATCTTGTTTTTTCCTTCATGTGAGGATTCACCGTGTTTTGCTTTGTCTTCACCGTGTTTTGCTTTGTCTTCAGAAGATTCTACTTTAGAACATAATTTATCGCCACAAACTTTCTTCGAACCTGTTTCAGGCAAAGGGTTTCCTTGTGATTTTGCAGCATCAGCTGTCTCTAAAAGATCAACAGATGTTACAACAGTAACTGTCAGCAATAGTACGATACTGAATGCTACTGTAAGTAGCGTATTCATTAAATTTTGATTGAGTTTTTCACATATAAGAAAATAGGTATTTTTATGGTCTGGTTTTCAATTATGACAATTGTCTAATCTAGTTTCATAAGATATTCCCAGCAATACGCATAATGGGAACAAAACCCTCTCGCCGTGTTTTAATGGCTATGTTGATAGTAGGGGTATCTGTTGCTGTAATTTTTACAATTACTCCATGGAATTGGATTCCAATTCAAGTAACTGAGGATGTATCAGTTATTGCAGTTACCGAAGATGGGTGTGTCGCAGAATCTCAATACGGAACTAGTGTAGTTGTATCTGAGTGTAATGCAAAAGTAGGAGACATAGTATCTGCCACGTTCTACATTCCTTCAAGTGAAATCAACGAGTTCTATGACAAACAACAGCAAAAAGTCGAATTAGTTCAACCAGAGCCCTGAATTTTTTATTTCATCAAAAATAAATTCACAATTGTTTTCTTGGTTAAAATTTTGATTTTATTTTAAGGAAAAGTAGGGAGTGTTGAACTGATCGGACAAAACCCGATGGGAGTATTAGATTTTTGGGTATTGACAAGCCCCTCTCATTAGACCTTTTTCAGAAACTATGATGGTATCCTCCTTCTAACTAGAAGGTTACAATTAACGAGGCCAATAGAACATGATTGTAACGCCAATCAAAACTATTACTGAACCAATTATCTCAAATCTGTCTGGCTTTTTCTTATCCACCCAGTATCCCCAAATTATTGAAGATACCACAAAGATTCCCCCATACGTTGCATAGACTTTACCAAAATCTGCAGGCTGCAAAGTCATTACAATCCCATAAGAAAATAAAATCAATCCTCCAATTAGACCCAAAACTTTCCCTTTATGATCACGTAACCATTTCCATACAAGATAACCTCCACCAATCTCTAACAGTGCTGCAAAAAAGAAAATGCCTACAGTTGATGCTACTTCGACCAAATCTTTTCTCCTTTTCTAGGATAGTAGAAAATTATCAGGACTCCAATTACAGCAATTATTGTTCCAAGAATGTCATAATTGTCAGGAGTCACTCCATCAATTAACCATCCCCAAAATACTGACATTACAATAAAGACTCCACCATAAGCTGCATAGACTCTATGAAAGTGGGTTTTCTGAAATGTGGGAACTATTCCATACAAAAATAACACGAATCCTCCAACTGCACCTAAAACAAAACCAAAGTCTTCATGCATCCAAAGCCAAACTAGGTACCCACCACCAATCTCACAAAGACCAGCTAGAAAGAATAGTAGAACCGAAGTGAAAAAAATTTTTGGCGGTTTATTCATTTAGCGTCAAAATGGAATAAAGATTCTCGATTATAACTAATTAAGGTAAACGGGTTCAAATCAAAGAAAAAGCAGTTTTGTGGTTATTGCCCTGAAGACAAATGTATCTTAGATTGTGAGATTTGTAATCCAAAGTTTAATAACGGATGCAAATGTGATTGCTAAACCTCATTTCAGACTACATGAGTAAAAGGTTCAGAGATTATGAACCTCACAATTTTAGCTTGAATAATTTAACATTAAATTTAGTTATAATTCCAATACTACAGGGATTTGCATTTCATCTTTTTTTGCGATTAAGGTAATCAGAAATTATCTTTCTTGCAAATTCATCTGGCAGCATCTCTTTCTTGCTTGATTGACTTGAAAGCTTTCTTGCATTGGTTTTGGAGAGTTTTATTGACAAATTTTGTTTTATTCGCATGGTTTTTGCACGTTTTAACAGTTTTTGATGAGATGATTTGGGGGCCTGAGCTAATGCTTGAAGGTATTTTTTTCTCAATCGTGCATCTATCTTTGAAATTCTTTCTACTATCTTTTCTGCCTTTTTTATGTTGGGTATTACAAGGTAAAGTTTTGTCATTTCATCTCGAGAGATTTTTTGGGGGACAAGTGCTTTTAATTTGTCTGGAACGCCTGCAAACCCCAAATATTTGTTAAGAGTTGGAAGTGACATTCCCATTGATTTTGCAGCAGATGACTTTCCCACATTTTCAGTCAAAAACTTGCAAGAGTCTGCAATTTCTTTGTGGTTCATATCTTTTCTGTGGATATTTTCAACAACTGATGCAGCCTTTGCATTCTCAAGATCGTATGATGTCTGTTTTGTTAGAACATGTACTGGGATTTTCTTAGCGCCCAACCTCTTCATTGCTGCAAGCCTTCTCTGTCCTGACATGAGTAAGTAGGTATTCTTATTCTCTTTTTGAACCAAAGGCGGATTTAGCAATCCTTCATTTTTGATTGATTTTGCAAGTTCTGAAATATTTTCTCTATCAAGCTTTCGTGCTTGAGCTTCTTTCCAAATTTTGATTTGCTTTATTGGAATATCTCTTAATCTGTATGAGATGGTTGGTTTGTATCTTCTCACTAGTTTTTTAAAATCATCATCTTTAATGTAATCATTGGTCTATTGAAAATAATCAAAACTCTAATTGTTTCAACAAATTTTTGTCTCAAAAGATAAATTTATTCAAAAAAAATTGAGTTTTTCTAAAAAATTCCTGATATTAGGATTATTTACTTGACGGTCTTGCAAATTTTTCATGGCAGCAAGACGTAGATCGACAAAAAAGGCAAGTAGAAAGACATCCAAGGTAAAAAGAACTGCTACAAAAACGAGAAAAGCAAAAAATACAGCAAGTAAAGCAAAACGACGAGCACAGCAAGTAGCAAACAAGAGAAAAAGGGAACTACTCAAGGCAAACAACAAAATCAAGAGTTTGAAAAAAGCCTTGAAGACAGCAGAAAAATCTGCAAGAAAAAAGAAATCTACTTTTCAGAAAGCACAAAAAAGAGCAACTTCCACAAAGTGACAAGAAGCTCTTCTCACCCTATTTTTTAACAAATTTTTAGTTAAAAAAACAGTTAAGGGTGAATCTAAAAATTCGTTGACTTTAATTCAACAATTTTTAAAGCAAAGACTACAAATTTTCTTAGAGTTAATCTGATATTCCATGAAAGGATTGTGCTCAAAATGCTACTCTTCAGGAGTTCCTCTAGTTATTGACGAGGATACTTCTGAGGCAATATGTGAAAAATGCAAGAAATAGTCTTCTCGATCTCTTTTTGAAGCCAGATATCAGGATAATTTCGAAGAAAGATCTTGAATTTCTTTTTGTTTTATAGTCAGTTCTTTGATTTTTTCTTCTAGTTTGGGATCTTTGGAATTGTTTGACTTGATGTCCTCATACTCGTCTAAGAGTACCTTGTATTCTTTTTGGAGATTTTCATAATTTTGTAATTTCTTTTTGTCATGTTCTACAGTCAACAAGTTTTTGTAAATTTAATATTTGAAATAGATTATTGACAAAAAAAATTGTTTCAAGATAAATTTTTTTGAAATTAATCTATGCCTGCCCCGCCTGTAGGATTTTTGTCAAGATCTTGTAATTTTCTAGAACAGGCAAGCATCTCTTTGTTTGTATGCTTACTTTTCTCACGTTTGCACATTGGGCAAATTTCTTCCCCTGATGATGAACGTGGCGGATCAGTCATCATGACATGTCGATGGATAATTACCATTTATAGTATTTTTTATGATATTTCAGAAGTATCAGGCTCTGATCTGCTCAGAGTGTTTTTTATGTGAGAATTATGATTTAGAATTGTTTCTTTAAATAATAAAATCAAGAGAAGTGAATAGTGGGATTAAGAGATATTGAATTAAAAGAAGAGTATCGCTCAGACAGGGATGATATCGTAACAGAATTCTTTTTTCCTTGTCTAAGTCATTGTATAGAATATGATAGATGTGTAGATTTTTTATCGATTCAGACTTTAGCCACAATTTCAATGGCATTTGAGAATTTTGCCGGAGGCAAGGCTAAATTAAGAATGATCACAGGACACAGATTCAGATCAGGGGATCTCAACTTATTTACAAAATTATTTTCTGAAAAATTTACAAAATCATTTGAGGGAAAATTTATCAAAGACACTAAAATTCAAAAACTCCAAGACATTGTAAATAACGGTCAAATTGAATTAAAGATTGCCATTACAAATTCAGAGCAAGTTTCCAATTCTTTCTCTGAGAGAATTGGGATTTTTAGAGATGTAGATGATGAAGCAGTCGCATTTACTGGAACTTCTAGAGAATCATTTTCAACTCAATCAAGAGATTTTGAATCAGTAGATGTTTTTACGTCATGGAATGATAAATCAAGAGTTGAAAGAAAGATGAAAGACTTTCAGGGTCTTTGGGATAACAAAACAAAATATGTAGATGTTTATGATTTTATGTTTGCAGAAGAAAATAATCTTTTAAAGTACTCATCAGAATGGGTATTGCGAGATTAGATTTTGAATGATTCTTCTAATCTAGATTTATTCTCATTGAAATTCATTCTGTTAATTTTATAGTAAATGACTTCACCACGACGGTCAATTACTGCAATAATTGGTTCTTTTCCCATTTGAGTGATTTCTTCAATCTTTTTTTGTAGATTTCCCATCTTCTCTTGTTGTCCCTCATTGAGTCCAAAGATCAGGAATTTTGCACCCTTTTCTCCAAAATGTCCCCTCTCATAAACTCTAAAGTCAGAACCAAATCCAAATCCATCTTTTACAACATATCCCCTATTTTTGAGATCACGATAAATTAAAAATTTGGTGAGAATTTCAGAGTCAGTTTTTTGACAAATATTCATAAAAGTGTCAAAATCAATTTGTTTTTTTCCTTTCTTTAAAATCAGCCTTTTAGAATATAATAAAAATAAAGTTTCAAATTGTTTCAAAAATAATTTCTCATTTTCAATTTCACCATATCCCTTTAGATCAAGTTCATGAATCATATTTTTATCAGAAATACAAGTCTGTTCAGAAACAAGATCACCGTTCACTAGAGGGGTTTCTTCCATGATGATGTGAAAATCAAAGGATTTCCATATAAGCATTGGAAAGTTTGGGCACATTCTGGCTCACCGTTAAAATATGGGCGTTTTGGTTTGAGAACATAATGCATGGTGCCAATTATAGAACTGCAACTGGACAAGTCTTTACAAGAAAAGAGTACATCAAAGGTAAACCACAGATAAAAATTGCTAAATTTCAAGGTGGAAAAAGAGGCGTTTACAAATATTGTGTGCAGTTGCTAATTAATGAAAAGATTCAGATCAGACATATGGCAATTGAATCAACCAGATTGGCAGCAAACAAGACACTAGAAAAGACCACTGGTGAAACAGGTTACTATTCCAGATTAAGAATTTATCCACACAATCTACTTCGAGAAAACAAGCAGATTGCAACTGCAGGTGCAGATAGAGTTTCTGAAGGAATGCGAAGATCATGGGGTAAAGCAGTTAGTTTAGGAGCCAGAGTCAAACAAGGACAATGTATCATGGAAATGTTCGTAAACACAGAAGCTCATTTGGAGGCAGCTAAAAAGGCACTTCATGGGGCATGTGTAAAATTGCCAGGAACTCCAACTATCAATGTAATTGAATGGAATAAATCATCACCGTAAATTTTCTAAATCAGATTTCTTACTTTTAACAAATTCTAAAAATTCATTAAATTCATCTTTAGTGGGTTCTCGATTTAGAATTCTTTTTGATTGATAATAGAAAGCGTTGTAGATTCTTCCAACAATCACACCAAGTGCAAATGATTTTGAATCATCAATGTTTGATAGTAGTTGAAGTAGTTCTTTAATTTCATCTTTGTTTGAAAGTGAATCTCGAATTTTTTGTTCAATTTTACTAAGAATAATTTCATCCATAGCATATCTTTGTTGAAATAGTTAAAAACAGTTTAATATCCAAATTCAACCTCTAGGGTTGTTGCAGTTATAGTACAGTCTGGTTAGTACTCGTGCTTGCCAAGTACGTGACCCGGGTTCAAATCCCGGTAACTGCACCATCTATTTTTGATTTTTTGGGATTAGTGCATTTTTAATAATTTCTAATGCATCCTGAGCTTTTTCAGGACGAGGTAACTGAATCATAAACACATTATCTTTTCCATAATTGGACTTTGGTGATGAGAGTGCAAACATAGATGTTTTTGAAAGAGTGACAAAAAAGTCAAGATGTGTTTTTGCATTTATCATAAACTTTTCAACAATATTTCCTTTAGAGAATGTCAAAACAACTTCAACGAAAACATTTCCTAATCCATCTTGTAAGATATTAAGATCAGTGTTTATGGACAAAGATTGTCCTGCAACCTTGGCTAGCATATCATCATATTTTTTTTCTTCAATAATGATACAGGGTGTTTCTTTACCGTCAAAATCAAAAGTGGTGATTCCGTCGTGTGCTTGTTCCGTTAGTTTTTTTAGTTCATCAGACATCTTTCTTTTCCTCTACTTTGGTAATTATTTTATCTCCAGCTTTTACTAAAAAGGGTGAAATAAAAGCCGTGATGATAGAAATTATACCTATCAGGGGGAATAAGAAAGCACTAACTGCCCCTATGTCCACCCCAACCTTTACAATTACAATTGAGAATTCACCTCTTGGAGCACCTAACGTAAATGCAGAACGAATTGCTTTACCACGTCTTTGCCTAAAGATGATGTTTCCAATCAAATTTCCACCAAACTTCATTCCAGTAGCAACAGCTATCAGTGCAATTGCAATGAAAATATAATTTTCAAGTTCAGATACATCCATCAAGGCACCAACAGAAATGAAGAAAATTGCTACAAACATGTCTTTTATTGGACTGGAAAGTAATTTTGCAACTTCGGCAGATTTTGATTCGGCTACTAATACACCTGCCAAAAATGCTCCGATGGCAACAGATAATCCAACAATATTTGCAAGTAATGCATACCCAAAACATACTCCTAAAACACTGAGTAGTAAAATTTCGCGATGCTCAGCTGCTGCAACTTTATCAATTAATGGTGGTATTACTCTAGTTCCAAGAGTAAAAGTCCCAACTATCAGACCAGCTGCTACAAGTGCAATGATAATTACTGATTCTATAGATATTGTTCCAACTAAAGCAATTGACTGTAAAGATGAAATCAAAATAACAGCTATAATATCTTCTACAATTAAAATACCTAAAACAAGAATGGATGATTCATTTCTGATTCTGCCCATCTCCTCTAAAATTTTAACGATTATTGCAGTACTGGAAATTGATAGTGCTGCTGAAATAAACAGTGCATCTAAAAATCCCAAACCCAATGCAGTTGCAGCATAAAATACCACACCTAAAGTAGAAAATAACCCTAATGTCCCAACACCTACTGCCACTCTTCCAATACTTTTGATCTTGGCGTAAGGGAATTCAATGCCAATTACAAAAAGTAGTAAAATCACACCAATCTCAGCAAAAAGATTCAATGCAGAGATGTTAGACAGTATTCCAACACCTCCCAACACATCAGATGACGGACCGCCTTCAGGCAACACCCAAGACCAGAAAGGAGAAAGGGGACCAATAAGCATCCCGGCAAAAAGATATCCAATAATTAGTGGTTGTCTAATTTTAAAAAAAGCCAAAGTAACTATCGCACCAATAATCATGATAAATGCCAAATCAGTTACAAACGATGCATGGGGTAGTTCGGGAGTGATTTGTTCAATTAAACTATTGACAGTTGTGTTAAGGGAGTTATGAATTTCACTAGTATCTAATTGAAGTGAAATGTTTTGCATGTATTGAGTTAACAAATTTCTTTAAAAATGATTTCTGACTAAAAACTTTCAAATCAAATTAATAAAATTACAAATAAATGAAAATACCCTCAATAGAGATAATCTTTAACGTCTTTATGATGATTAATGATAGTAATTTTGCAGAGTGATGATTAGGTCATCTGAATATTATGTAGAGAAATGACCTGGGGTATCTGACTGCAATATTGGTTACGTCATAATCACCTGTGTATTAATAGTACGGTACCATACCGTACTATATGATTCAATGTGAATATTGTACAAGAGGGTTCATCGAAACAGCAAATGGGTTGGCTGAGAAGACCTTTCATGAGTTACTGCACGAACCAACTGTTGTAAACAAGTAACTCATCACATTTTTTATTTTAGACCCAACTTTTTTATCATCATTTTTTAATTGACTATATATGGCAGCTAAAACTACAAAGAAAAAGACCGCAGCAAATCCAAAAAAAGTTGTCAAAAAAAGTACTAAAGAGCCAACACCATCAGTATTACTAAAGAAAGTAGCATCCGTTTCAGATTCGAACAAGGCATTACAAAAAGAGATCAAAGTAATGTCGAAAATTTTTGGAGAAAATCAAAAAGTTTTACTGTCAATGAAAGGTATGATTGATACGCTAACATCAACATTAGAGTATATCCAAAAGCAATCAAAACAAATCAACATTATAGAAGACGATACTCAGAAACTGTATGCAGGGTTAAATCAAGTAAGAACTCAATCAAATCTTGTAAGTAAGATAAATCAGCAAACAGAAAAACTGCAAAATGAGATAAATAAAATTTCAGAGATTCAAAAAACAACAAAGCCTCAAGAATTATCTCAGCAAGTACAAGATAGTATGAATTCAATTAAGAACAACTCCCAGATGATAATAAAAATCGCACAAAGAATTGATGAGGTAAGAGACGACATGAGAAAAGTATCTGGAAAAACAGATTCATTTTTAGAAATTAGTTCTGAGATGAATAAGCTAAAAAATAATCTCGAAGAAATTTCAAACAAAACTGAAAAACTAGATACTGGAAATCAAATCATACAAAGCCTCAAGCAAGAATTTGAAAGAATTGCAGAAGGTTCAATCTCAACAACAGATCTTAATGCAGAATTAGAAGCAATCAAAGTTACAATTGATTCAATCTCTTCAAAAGCATCAAAAATCGATTCACTTGGGGGGGTTATTGACGGACTCAAACAGCAATTTGAGACAATCTCAGAAAATGCAAAATCAGCTCAAAGCCTTAGTACACAGACTATGAAGGATTTAGGAGGGAAAATAGATAAAATTGAGACTGAAATTGGAGGATTATCGCAAAGAGCAGACTCGACTGCATTTGTTGGAGAAGGACTAAAGTCAGTCCAGGAAGACATTTCAAATTTCAAGCAAAATGTTTTTGATAAAACAAACAGTATTGAGCAAAAAATAGCATCAGCATCAGATATTCTAAAGAGACAAGATGCTTCAACAGTAGAATTTCATAAAAAATCAGATAAATTATTTGAAGAAATACAATCAATCAAAAATATCACAAACAAGGCAACAAGTGATTCATCTAAAGAGATGATGGCGTTGCTAAAACTTTCAGAATACCAATCAAATGTTAGAATGAATTCTGAATCAAAATATGGCGAGTTAAAAGACATTGAAAATATGGCAGCACAAACTGCAGATATTGTAAATCTATTTGATAGAGTATCCATAGAAGCAGGTGAAAAGATTCCACTTCCTCAAGAAGTAAGACAATGGGCAGTAAGCAAAATATTAGATTGCGCAGACAGGTGGGAAATTAGATTCAGTGATGTGTATTCAATTTTAACTAATGCGATAGGAAGAGATATGCTAAAAGAAACAATTAGAGTTCAACAAGTAAGAGACATTTATGGAATCAGAGCAGTTGATGAACTAAGAAAGGATCTAAATATCCCTTAGACTCCAGTCTCATCGAGTTCTTTTAATTGTTGTTTCTTTTTCTTTAATGCAGCAAAGATTCCCAAAATTGCTGCAATCCAAATTGTACTAAACATGATGTTTGCAACACTTACGTACATGTAGGGAGTTGCATCCATAATGTTGGTTTTCAGAGATAGTGCTCTACCATTGATATCTAGCATTCCTGTATGGTATGCAGAACTATCCTTTGGCACAGTAGAAATTTTTTCAATACTTGCAACTAATGTATCCACATCATTTTGTATTCTAAGCAAGTTTGTAGATTCTGTGGCAAATATCCAGACAGGATTTTTAGAGATTACCTCACCATTTGCATCAGTTTTTTCTGGTACTTTTTCCATTACAAGTGCCAAATCTTCTTGAATTGCATAGAGATGATTCTTGATTGCAGTAGGATCTGATGAACCAACAATTCCATCAAGATGACCCCTGATTCGATCTAGAGGATAGATATCAGTATTATATCCATAAATTGCCATAAACCCTCCAAAAACAATAATTCCGACAATCCCAACCATGGAAAGTTTGTAAACAGTATTTGCCATTTTTTCCTTCTTGGTTTTTGTTCGGGGTTTACTGGATTTATTTCTTTTAAATCGCGTATGAGACAAACTCATGTATGCAATATAGAAAAATCCTGTTGCCTGAAGCCCAATTATAGGAACAAAGATAGGATTATTTGAAAAAACTGCAATAAAGATTCCCAGTATACCATATACTCCAAAAAAGATCTCAAGTAGTGTAACTTGTGAGAAAGGTAAATTGTATGCATTATCTTTCCAGTCATCTTTTGTTTTCAGCATGCCATATTTTGGAGTTCTAAGAAATTCGTTTTTCTTACCAACAACTGCATCAAAAACTGCAACAGTATTGTTCACGGACATTCCAGCATTGTAAATTAGTAGTGCTGGCAATATCTTGGCTTTAGACTTCCAAGATTTTTGGTACATACCTTGCATGATCATAATATACGCTCCAGGTCCCATTGCCAGATATGTTGCAATAGTTATTGCAGGCAAAAAACTAATTACATAAAGATTCACTTGGCCTGCAAGTAGAATTGGTAGAGATAAAAATTGTATTAGCATTAATGGATAAACAATATGGCGAGTTAATTGAATAAATGCCTGAATTTTTGCTTCAACTGCGACTTTACGTTTTAGTGCAATATCAGATAGTAATTTAATTGCACATTGAATAGAACCTTTTGCCCAACGGAACTGCTGTCTTTTTGCTGCATTCATCTGGACAGGTAGTTCTGCATCAACTACAATGTCTGGAAGAAAGAGACATTTCCAACCTTTCATTTGTGCTCTATAGCTAAGATCAAGGTCTTCAACTAGTGTTGCAGTATGCCAGCCTCCTGCATCTTCAATGCAATCACGTCTCCAAATTCCTGCAGTACCATTAAAATTCATAAACAGATGAGAATTACTTTTTGCCTTTTGTTCTATAAGAAAATGAAAGTCAAGACTGAGTGCTTGCGCTTGAGTAATTGCAGAGTAATTTTCATTAACATGCCCCCATCTACATTGAACAAGACCAATCTTTGAGTTTGTAAAGTGAGGTATTGCTCTTTTAAGAAACCATGATGGTGGAATAAAGTCAGCATCAAAGATTGCAACAAGTTCTGTATCAGTTGATTTCATTGCATGTTTTAGCGCACCTGCCTTGTAGCCACTTCGAGTTTCTCGTCGAATATGTTCAATTTTAAATCCCTGTTTTTTGTAATCATCAACTGCATCTCCAAGCAAATCAACTGTATCATCATCAGAATCATCTAATACCATAATTCTCATCTTGTCTTTTGGGTAATCCAAATTACAAACGGCATCTACCAATCTTTTTGCAACATACTTTTCGTTGTATATTGGAAGTTGGATAGTAATTGATGGGTCCCCCCAATCAGTAGTTGTTGGAGTCTCATTTCTTTTTCTTGAAAGAAATGCAAGATAGTAAAAATTGCAAGTATATGCAGTAATAATAATAGCAGATAAGATGAATAGATCAAAAACAAACGCTGTGAAAGGATTGATTGCCATATCCCTAATCTCTCAAAATGACTAGTCGCTATTTATAGTTGCAATTATAGATTATTTCTGCTCAAAGATCTTGATTGCTTGTGGTGGGCATACACCTTCACATGCAAGACAAAAGATACAGTCAGGTTCTTTTGACATTAGTGGTTTTTTGTCAGATGCAGGATTTCCGGGAGTGTCAAACCACTCGTAGACTCCTACAGGACATGCTTCAATACAACCACCATCTGCAATACAAATATCATAATCTACTGAAACAAACTCTCCCCAAACACCCATGATGCCATTACTGGTACCTTTTCTTCCCCAAGTCTTGATGGTATGCTCTGGTGCTTCATATGCAGCTGAAGGTTTCATTTTTCCTTTGAATTCCACGTCAATAGGTCCAGGTTTAGCACCATCGGGGATTTCAATATCTCCCTCATCTTCTTCAACATCATCATCCTTTGCTTCAACTGGTTTTGGTTTTGCCCCAAGTACAATTTTTGCCAATGGAGTTAGTTCTTCTAGTTTTTGAATTGCAGCAACTTCAGAAATTTTTTCAGTCTTTGCAAAATAAGAAACCATTTTATCTGCCAAGATGGTGTTTCGTAAAATAGTATCAATTACCATTTTTGCAAAATGGTCTGCTTTCTTTCTATAGTCTTTGACCCAATTTGGATCACCGAATTTTTCAATTGGAAATATTTGGTAAATAATATCAACAACTTCTCCAGTAACAATTTCCACTGTAACTGAAAGTTCAACCTCTTCGTATCCTTTAGCATCAGGATCATCCATGTTTTGCTCCTTCCAACGATAAGTAGCGTAAATTCTATCAGCATATATGTCCATTTCAAATGCTTTTTTTAGACCATCATGTACGGATTTTAGTTCTACGGGTTCTTCTAATTTAATTGGTAATCTATACAATCCAAGTTTGTATCCATGTAGTGGGTAAACTCCACGCTTTGCTGTTGGGGCCTCCATGGTATAGACTCGATCTTTTAAAAGTAAAGACATCTGATTTTGATAATTCGATTTTAGTTAAAAAGGTTATCAGTCATCTTCTGGACAGGTTAACTCCCTGAGTTCAGTGTATTTTTTTTCCATGGCCTCAGCATGCTCTAAAACTTTGGATTGAGCGTAGGAATCCTTTGGAAAGTACCATCTGATAACAACCCAATGACCAATTCCATCCATATCATGGATCATTCCCTTGTCAGCTTTGACGTTTAATTTTTCATCGGCAGAAGTCTCCTTAATGGTAAGACCTCGTTTTGTTTTATCCTCTAAGATAAAATGAGTATTTCCATCTTTGATAAAATAAAAACTACCTTTCTCAAGAATTGGAAGGTCTAATAGCAATTTATTTTTCCACAGGGTTTCCTATCATGTTACCCCATTCAGTCCAAGAACCATCATAGTTTCGAACCTTTGGATATCCAAGTAGGTATTTTAGAACAAACCAGCTATGAGAAGATCTTTCCCCAATTCTGCAATAACAAATCACATCCTTATCAGGAGTAACACCTTTTGGCTCATAGTTTTGTCTTAGTTCTTCAACTGCTTTGAAGGTTCCATCAGCATCATTGACTGCAGTTGCCCATGGAATATTGTTTGCACCAGGAATATGTCCACCCCTTTGTGCATGCTCCATTGGATATTCTGGAGGAGCTGTAATTTGACCGGTAAATTCTGCAGGAGATCTAACATCAACCATTACAGTGTCTTCTTTATCCAATGCACGACTTACATCAAATAGATAAGCCCTTAGTCCTTCATCTGGAGGTTGTGCAATGTATTTTGTTGGAGACAATTGTGGTTCATCAGTAGTGTAATCTTTATTTTCTAATTCCCATTTCTTTCTTCCACCATTCATGATTTTGATATTCTCATGACCATAAATTTTGAAAACCCAAAAAACAAATGCTGCAAACCAGTTGTTAAAATCACCATACAAGATTACTTCTGTATCAGATGTAATTCCATTTTTTTCCATTAAAGCCTCAAATTGTTTTTTACCGATTATGTCTCGTGTAACAGGATCATTGATGTCACGTTTCCACCAAATCAGAGTTGCTCCATTAATGTGACCTTTTTCATATCCATTAACTGGGTCATAATCAACTTCTACTAATTTTCTATTTTCGTTTGGAGGATTTTGTGATACCCATTCAGTATCAACTAAAACTTCAGGATGTGCGTAACTCATGATGTTTTTCCATTGTTTTCATACTTATTTGTTTTTTTCCAAAAATCCTCAAAAATATCATTTTTAAGTACAATGAAATTCAGTAGAACTGCTTGAAGCTTCAAAAAGTTGCAGTGGTAAGTAAGGTAGGTTCAAAAGATTCAGAGAAAGCTGCAAGAGATGTTGCAAAAAAGTTTTTGGCAAAAAATTCTACAGTATATACAATTTCACCAATTGAGGTAGAAGGGGCAACAGAGATAGAGGATTTATCAGAGTTAAAAAAAATAAAACTAGACCTAGTCATCACTCTTGGTGGAGATGGAACAACACTAAGGGTTTTTAGAAACCTCCAAAATGAGACACCAATTTTGACTATAAACGTGGGGGGCAATAGAGGTATTTTAGCTGAAATTACAATTGAAGAGATAGATGATGCCATAAATGCAATTCTAAAAGATAATTTCTTTTTAGATAAAAGAATCAGAGTCGTTGCGTCATGTGGTGGAGTTGAATTTCCTCCAGCATTAAATGAAATATACATTAGCAGAGTGAACCTGACTAAAACTGCAGAGATTGAAATCAAATTTCAAAATGATACAGTAAAACAAAAAATGGACGGAGTAATCATCGCAACACCAAGTGGATCTACTGGACATTCATTTTCATTAGGAGGTCCAATTTTACACGAGAGTTTGAATGTTTTAATAATTACACCTGTCGCACCAGTATACAGATTAGCTTCAATTGTAGTTCCGGATGAGAAAATCGAAATTATTTGTTCGCATGATTGCAACATTGCAATGGATGCGCAAGTAATCAAAAAAGCAGGATATGAAGAACCAATCATTATAAAAAAATACAACAAACCAGCAGTATTTGTTAGATTAAAAAAACGAGGGCTAAGGCAAATGAGCAAACTTGGATTTTAGAATTTTAGATGCTAGTGCATTTTATGCAGGAGTTCCATTTGGATCAGCTGATGATTGTTACACAACTTCTTTGGTATACGATGAGATAAAACATATCAAAAAAAATCAAGATGCACTTGGAACATTACTTGAAACTAATAGATTAAAAATAAGAGAACCCGACAAAGAATCCACAATGGCTGCAGTAAAAGCTGCAAGAGATACTGGAGACTATCAACAACTATCAAAACAGGATGTATCAATACTTGCATTATGTATTGAGCTAAATGGCGAGATAATTAGCGATGATTTTGCAATCTCAAATGTTGCAAGAAATCTAGGTCTGAAAATTTCACCAATAATGACGCAAGGAATTTCAGATGTTGGGAAATGGGTTCATTATTGCCCAGGATGTAGAACAAATCATTCATCAGGTAATGAATGCCCTATGTGCGGTACCTCATTAAAGAGGAAATTACTCAAGGGGTAATTTTTTTCCAGTCCATTCAACAAATGAGCCATCATAGAGTTTTACTTTTTCAAACCCTGCAATTTTAAGTTGTAAAAATAGATTTGATGCTCTGTGGCCATGCATACAGTAGCAAACTATCTCTTTATCCTTTGAGATATTTTTTTGTAAAAATAGATCATCAAGGAATTCTTTGTTTTGAAATAAATTTCCATCATAACCAATCCCTTCAGTAAATGGAATGAGTTTTGAGTTTGGAAGATGCCCACCCATAAATTCTTGAGGACTTCGTGCATCTAAAATTTCAAAATCAGTCAAATGATCTTTTAAAAAGTCAGATTCTATTCGGATGTCATGATTAATTTTTGGCGAGAATTTTGCAGGTTTTGGAATTGTAGTTTGACGCTTTAACTCAAATCCATGTTTTTGTAAATCAGATGAATTTGAATTTAGAAGATATGTTTTTTCATGTCCAAAATATAAAAACGTCCAAACAATTCTTGCAACAGATGGATCCATAGCATCTCCAATTAAGATCACTGTTTTTGTTTCATCGATTCCTAAATTACTAAAAAGTTCAACAATCTTTTCTTGCTCAATTACCAAGTTAGAACCAAATTCATCAAAGCGGATTACCTGCTCTATTGAAAGTGATTGTGAATTTGGTAAATGCCCATAAAGAAACATTGTCTTTGGACGTGTGTCTACAATTACAACATCAGGATCAAATTGATGCTCTTTGAGCCAATCAACTGTTACAAACATGGTAATTGATCTAATCTTAAATTATTAATTTGTATCATTCATCATGCAGAGTTTTTTGATTAGATTTTTTCAAATGTTTGCTTTTTGAGTCAAGAACAGTTTTGATTTTCTTGGCACGTGCTTCTCCTAATCCTTCAACTTTTGCCAAATCAGCAGTAGTTGCAGTAAAAACTTTCAGAGGAGTTCCAAATTTCTCAAGCATCCTAACTGCAAATTTTTCTCCAATTCCAGGCAAACTACAAAGTGAGGATAATTGTTGACGTTCTAGATCAGATGATTTTTTGATTTTTTTCAAATATGGCCCTTTGTGAGATTCCTTTCTAGAGCACATCGATACCAATAATTTTGCAGTATGTGCAGCACTGGGAGTAGGGATTACAGGAATTTTAAAATCAAGTACTACTGTAGATATTGCACCATAAAATATTAGAGGATTTTCAGTTATTTCTTCAATCTCATCTACATTTCCCTCCATGAGAACAACGGGATTCTCAAAGTGTTCCTTTAGTCTTGAACATTGATCAAAAAGTCTTCCATCAAATACAGATGCCATAAGATCACGAATACTTTTTCGCTCAACAATTGTTTCGGGGGCAACAATGTAATCACCAATAGGGAGTGTTTTCATCTCAAGATTCATTCCGACTGATTTTAGGAGTTCAGGAATTCCGCTTTTACGTTCCCTCTCATCAACAATAATTCGAAGATTCTCTAATTTCACAAATAGTATTTAGAATGAATTGTTAATATCTTATATGAAATTGTAATGAAGATTATTTTCTTGGATTATCTTCTGCAGGTGGAGCAGGATTTGCTGAACCGCCTTTCATCATTTCAGTGATTTTTGCCTCTTGTTCTTTGAGTGATTCTTTTAGACGCTCCTCTTGTTTTTCAAGTACTGTAAAACGGGTCTTTGCCATTTCTTCTTTCTCTTCTAATTCATCAATTAGTTGTTGTTTAGTGGATTTTATCAAAACAGTTCCAGCTTGCTTAAAGACGGCATCATTATCTGTAACTTTTTTTAATTCATCTAATGCTTTTGCAGTTTCTGCTTTTTCCATCTCAAGATGCTGTTTTTGGGTCATTACTGCTTGTAGGTTTTGTTGAGATTGTTGTAATTTCATAATTTGCTCTTGAAGCCATGGAGGCATTTGTGGAGATGACATAATTAATCAAAAATTTTGTTTCATTATATCTTTACCGATTCAATCGAATCATAACTTGCCTGGATTAGCCTAAGTGTTGAATTAAGATTTGCTCTGAGATGGGTTAGTTGTTGAGATTCTGCAGAAATTTCAATTTTTTTATCAAACGTAATCTTTGTTTTTACAGGATTTTCTGGATAAAATTCGTTATCAGTATTCACAGAATCAAAAATTGCTTTGTTCTTGTCTTTTGCATCAACGATAATTTTTGCACTAAAGCTTAATGTCATATGCAGTTCCGGCTACCTTATAGCTGCATTTCTTGCAAGACCAGATACCTACGGCATCCCTACCAAAAGTTTTTGAACCGCATTCAGGGCAGGTTCTTTTTTCTTTGAGTTGAAGATGGATTTTTGTATATTGTTTTCTAAGCTTAATTCCGTAACGAGCGCCTAATCCTTTAAGTGATTTTTTTGCTTTTGCCATTTTATTGACCTGCCGTTTGGGCTTGTTTTAATTTTTCTCTTATTTTTGCTCCTACTCGTACTGAGATTTCACCGCATTGGTTAATCTCTTCTTGAGTGAATCCATCAAAGCCACCTTTTTGTAATGCACAGATATTTCCATCACCATCAGTCGTAATTGTAATTCGCGCATCCATACTTTCCCATTCATCACCATTTGGATCTACAATAATGTGATTTCCTATTTTTCCCATAGTTACAGATACAGGAATTGTGGTAATTGGTAATGGCGTATCTTCACCCTCTACAAGTGTTGGGGAATCATCAACCCAATTCCATTTAGGAGTTTTTGATGTAAGTAATGCAGCTACACTAGCATAAGAGCAAGCATCAAAGAGATTTCCATCATAATCAACTACAACGTTATCAGCAAATACACCAATGACTGATTTATCTTTTTCAATAACTAATTGAGAAACATCAACCATATGGCTTTCTCTAATTCCTCTATCAACAACTCTTGCCAATTCAATTACGTGTGGTTGTGGAGGTCCAGTTTCAACAGTAGGATGTGAAAGGGGTAAAAGTTCAGCAGTACAAATGAAAAGACCCTTGTCACCAGTATCTGGGAAAGGTCTATCAGGTTGGATTTTCACTCCACATACTACTTCGGTATCACCAAGAAAAACTCTTGCAGAACCATTTGCTTTAGGAATAGCATTAGTCTCAATTCTAATTTCTCTTACTTCATCTAGTGCTCTACCATCTACTCTTTTTCCTTGTTCGAGTAACTCTAGAATTTGTGATTTCCTTAGATCATCAAGAACAGAAGTAGATGTCATCTTTAATCAGCTCCGTTTCCAAAGTATTTGTCTTGAAGTGCTTTCTTTTGAATATCATAAACAATTTTACATCCATCAACTCCAACTTGAATACATTTTTTGTATTCCTCAGGAGTAAGAACACCATCTAATTGTAATAATGTAATTTTTTCAAGACTTGGCATATATCCAATTGGCATATCTGCTTGACCTGCCTGGTCCTCTTCATTGTTAACATCTAAAACTATAGTATCTGCCACTTTTCCTGCAGCACAAGCTGCTACCATATCTCTCATTGGAATTCCAGCATCAGCTAGTGCAACTGATGCTGCTGAAAGTGCAGCACAACGGGTTCCACCATCTGCTTGCAATACTTCAATGAAAACATCAACTGCAGTTCTTGGGAATTTTTCTAGCATAACTGCAGGCTCTAATGCTTCTTTGATTACTTTAGAAATTTCAATTTCTCTTCTAGAAGGAGCAGGATTCTTTCTTTCTCCAACAGAAAAAGGCTCCATATGATATCTAACTCTTAAGATTCCAGTGTCAGTATCAGACATGTGTTTTGGATGAACGTCTCTTGGACCAAAAACACCAACTAGAATTTTGTTATCACCAAATTCAATGTAAGCTGAACCATCTGCGTTTTTTAGTCCGCCGGCTTTAATCATAATTCGTCTTGGTTCGTCTACTTTACGGCCATCACAACGTATACCATTCTCGTCCAATAGGACCATTGTTGCGTCTCTTCCGCCCATTATGATTCACCTTTTGATTCTAACATTTCTTTCACTTGATCAGTCAAATTAGCAACATGTGCTTTTTCATTAACCATTTCAATTGCCTTTTTAGCCTTTAATAATCCCTCGGGAGACTCACAAGAAACAACTACCCAGCCATTCTGACCAATTGTAATTGCAGCATCGGTTGCCATCTCTATCATCTGGATCATGGTACCTCTTTTTCCAATTAGGCGCGGAACCTTACTGGGGGAGATTTTTACCAAATCTCCAGTATCAATTTTACCTAAATCTCTATCAGAAATCGTAACCAGTGGATCTCGTGTTCTATCAAAATTTGCAATTCTTGCTGCAACCAAGTCACCAGACTTTAGTTTGGATGAAAGTTCATCAGCATGAGCAGAAAAATCACGTCCAAAAACATCTTGTGCAGGAAGGAATCCAACATAGCAGGAATTAATGTCAAGTTCCCATGAAAGAGAAGTATGAGAAATTACTTTACCTATAACTAAATCATTGATTTTTGGAATATATTTTCCAGTAAGTGGGATTACCTTTACTGAATCATCATAAATTTCAGAAATTCCAATTGTAGTTGAGATGATCTTATTTCCTTGAAGCTCTACATTTTGCTCAGGTCTAAATGGTCCTGTAGTTACTACATCGCCTGGAATAACGTATTTTCTTTTATTATCCATTATTTCATTACCTCAACTGTAGCAGAGCCTTTGGTTATAGAGCCTAATCTATCAATCACGTTTGGCCTTGCTGCAGCGGGTATTTCAAGTATTGCTTTTAGTGAACCATTATTTTGCCATTCTTCTTTGGTTAGAGAACCTACAGATTTTAAAACTGCATATGATTGAGATGCATATTGTGCAGGAATTGTAATTTCCAATTTTAGATTCTCAGATTTTAAAGCAATGATAGAACGAAGTTTTTCAACAATATCCTTAACCTGTTCATCTACTGTTTTGTGGGGATCAATTGATACTCTACCGTCTTTCATAGCCTGCTCGATTCTTAGTGGGGGGTGTGGAAGATGAGTTCTAGGATCGACATATGTTTTGGCAATAAATGTGACAATCTGTTTTTTCTTCTCTTCAATCATTTTTTTTCTTTGATCAGTGGTAAGATTCAGATCTCCTTTCTTGAGAATTATTTCTGCTATTTCTGCCTGGTCTTCAGTTTTGAATGCATGTTGTAATTTCTCAGCAGTTGGCCTTGTGCCTTTACTGGCATCAGTGTAAATTTCATCAGAAACCAAGATTGATGAAATATCCTTTTTCTTACCTAACCGATAATCTAAAGCAGGGTCAGGCTTTACCATAATTTCAAATTTTTCCCCCTCATAGGAATATCTAACCAACGTGTAATCTGCCATTTCTAAAACATCTATGATAATTTGGTATTTATCTATACGTAAAACTAGCTAGATTTTTATGTGGACTTTGAAGATTTTGTTCAAGATTTGTCATCCTTAGAGGTAATTAGTAAAGATAATCAAAAAATAGCTGTAAAGCTAAAAGGAGTTCCATTGCAATATGCAAATGCACTCAGACGTGTCTGTCTAAATGGTGTCCCAGTATTTGCAATTGATACAGTCGATATACTTGAAAACTCTTCAGTACTACCCGATGAAGGGCTTGCACATAGACTTGGATTAATTCCATTAAAGACAGATTTGAGTAGATTTAACGAGCCATCAAAATGTGATTGTAAGAGTGAAACCGGATGTACAAATTGTAGAGTAATGTTAGTTTTAGACTCAGGGGACTCCGATGTTACAAGATCTATCCTTTCAAATGAATTATCTTCTGAAGACGAATCAGTAAAACCAGTTTCAGACAAAATCCCAATTGTCCAGTTAGCTCCAGGTCAACGAATCAAAGTTGAATGTTATGCAAGACTTGGACGTGGAACAGAACATGCAAAATGGAACTCTGCAAACATTTCTACAATTGTTGATACTGATAAAGAGGATGAAAAGATTCTCACAGTAGAGTCAACAGGTTCACTTAATCCTGAACAAATTATTCTAGCAGGAGTAGATGAAGTTAGCAGTAAACTAGGTCAATTCAAAGAAACCATTGACCAGATTCAAGAGTAAAATAAGCATAGACATTATATTTGGGTTTCAAGGCGGATTATTCACATGACTAATCAAGTAGTTATACGCATGGCAAAAGATCTAAAAAAAGCATCAACTAAAAATGACGCTCCAATTTGGGCAAAATTAGCTGAATATGCATTAAAACCATCCATAGCAAGAAGGGATCTAAACTTGAATCGAATTGGTCAATTAACAAAAGAAAATGATACAGTAGTATTTCCAGGTAAAGTTCTTGGAACAGGAAGTGTTCCCCATAAAATCACATTATTCTCATTTGCAATTTCAAATTCTGCTGCAAACAAAATCATAGAAAAAGGCGGAAAAATTATAAGTTATTCTGATTTGATTGAGCAAAACCCAACAGGTAAAGGAGTTGTACTACTTGGCTAATGGAAGAATAAACAAATCCACAAGAGGAACAAAACAGGAAACAGTTGTAAGAACAGATAGACCTATTGTTGTGGATGCAACAAATCACATTGCAGGAAGATTAGCATCATATGTTGCAAAATTACTCATTCAAGGAAACAGAGTGTCAGTTGTAAATTGTGAAAAAATTATGATGAGTGGCACTAGAGTAAACCAAATCAAAGAATATAGAGAATTTTTAGAAATCAACAGTATTATCAACTACAAACATGGACCAGTTCACTATAGAAGACCAGATACAGTAATTGCAAAAATGATTCGTCAGATGTTACCATTTGATAGAAAGCCATCTGGAAAAGAATCATATCAAAGGCTAAGAACTTACATCGGTTCCCCAAAACAAATCAAATCACTTGAAAAAATTCAATTTGAGAAAGCAAAAATTAAAAGAACTCCAGCAAACTATACAACATTAGGCGAAATATGCAGAGTAATAGGGTGGACTGAATGACAACTCCAAAAACTGAAATTTATTTTGCAACAAGAAAGAGAGCTAGCGCACACGTGTACATTACAAAAGGACAAGGTAAAGTAAGAATTAACAATGTTCCAGTAGAAATGATTCCTCAAGAGACTGCACGTGAAGTTATTTTAGGTCCACTAGAGATCACTGGAGATTTGAGAGATAAAATTGATATTTCTGTCAGAGTAAGAGGCGGAGGATTTATGGGCCAAGCCAGTGCAGCTGCAACTGGAATTACCAGAGCACTGATTGGATGGACTAAATCTAAAAAAGAACCAAAAGAACACCCACTTCCAAAATCTGCAAGAGAAGATCTTCGAAAACGAATCTCTGATTTTGATAAATATCTAGTCAGTGGAGATGCCAGACAAAAAGAACCAAAGAAATTTGGTGGCCCTGGTGCAAGAAGAAGAAAACAGAAATCATACCGTTAGACTGTGAAGGCCATAATTTTAGCTGGCGGAAAAGGAACTAGAGGTAAGCCTTATACGGAATATTTTCCAAAGGCAATGACGCCAATTGATGGAAAGCCACTTATTGATTATGTAATAAAATATCTAAGATCATTTAGTTTCATTAAAGAGATAATCATAATTTCGGATTTTACAGGGTTGGGAGGTCAAATAAAGAATTATTATGAAAATCAAAAAGAAATTACCTTCGTTCAAGACTCGCAAAGCGGTACCGGTGGGGATTTGCTTCATATTGAAAATAAAATCAAAGGCGAATCAGAATTTATTCTGTGGTTTGTAGACAACTTGTGTGCCATCAATCTAGAAAAGATGCACGAGCAATATGTTGCAAAAAAAAGTACGGCATGCATTGCAACAAGATCAAAAAGAAAAGAAGAGACAGGGTTTGCAGTAGTTGAGGATGGGATAATTAAAGAATTCAAAGAAAAACCATTAATAGATTTGCATCTATCTGAATGTCTTGGAATCTACATGTTGGGTTCAGATGTTATTAAAAGAATAAAGTCAAAGTCAAAACAAAAGGAGATTAATCTGTCATTTGATATTTTACAGCAGCTCTCAAAGGAAGGAAAAATCAGTGCATATGACATTGGAGAAATAGAATGGATTGATGCTGAGTCCCCAATGGTTTTAGAAAGAAATGAGAAAACAGTAAAGAAGATTATAAAACAGATGGGATTTTAGAATTTTTTTCAAACTCTGTGATCTTGTCTTCGTATTGGAAAGTTTGAGCGATATCATCTAAGCCTTCTAAGAGAATTTTTTTCATATGAGAGTCAATATCAAAATGAATTTCTTGAGTGGAAGTTTCGATAGTTTGGTTTTCCAAATCAACACTAATGGGATCGGTCTGTTTTTGGATGAGTTCTACTATTTTTTCATCAAGTGAAATTGGCAAAAGTCCATTTTTGAAACAATTACTAAAGAAGATATCAGCAAAAGATGGTGCGATAATCACTGAAAAGCCATAGTCTTTTAGGGCCCAAACAGCATGCTCACGACTAGAGCCGCATCCGAAATTGTCACCTGCAACTAGGATTTTAGAGCCATCATATTTTGGATCATTTAATACAAAATCAGATTTCTTATTTTCTGCCTCATCATATCGCCAATTGAAAAACAAGAACTTTCCAAATCCAGACTTTTGAACTAATTTCAGAAATTGTTTTGGAACAATTTGATCAGTATCCACATTTACTTTATCCAGAGGTGTAATGATACTTGATATGTTTTTGAATGGCTCCATTTTAATTCAAATCCAATTTCCTAACATCTACAAAGTGCCCATTAATTGCAGCAGCTGCGGCCATTACTGGACTAACCAGGTGAGTTCTCCCACCAGTTCCCTGCCTTCCCTCAAAGTTTCTGTTTGATGTACTAGCACATCTCTCTCCAGGAGATAAAATATCAGGGTTCATTCCAAGGCACATGCTGCATCCAGCTTCTCTCCATTCAAAATTAGCATCAATGAAAATTCTATCAAGACCCATTTCTTCTGCTTGCTTTTTTACCATTTGAGAACCAGGTACAACCATTGCTCTAACATCAGGAGATATTTTTTGTCCCTTGACAACCTTTGAGGCCTCAATAAGATCTTCTAATCTTGCATTAGTACATGATCCAATGAAAACTCTATCAATTTTGATTTCTTCAATTGGAGTTCCAGGTTTCAGATTCATATAATCAAGTGCTTTTTCTGCACCCTTCTTTTGGTTAGGATCACCTTTTGAAAATTCATCAGGAGATGGAACTGATTCAGTTACATCACAAGTCATACCAGGATTTGTTCCCCAGCTTACTTGAGGAGCAATATCATCAATGTGTAAAACAAATTGTTTCTCAAATTTTGCATCAGTGTCAGTCTTTAGATGCTCACGCCATTCTTCAACTAGAGATTCGTAATTTTTAGGAGTATATTTTCGGCCTCTAAGATAATCAAATGTTTTCTCATCAGGGGCAACTAATCCTGCTCTGGCTCCTGCTTCAATAGACATATTGCAGATAGTCATTCTCTGTTCCATGGAAAGATCTTCTATACCCTCACCCCTATACTCGATTACTGTACCTGTACCTCCTCCAGTTCCTATGTTTTTGATTATCGAGAGAACAATATCTTTTGCAGTTACTGCGTGAGGGTTCTTTCTTTTTCCCTCAACTCTAATCTCAAAGGGTTTTGGTTTTTCAAGCCACATAGTTTGTGATGCCAAGACATGCTCCACATCACTTGTTCCAATTCCTAATGCCAAAGCACCAAAAGCACCATGAGTTGATGTGTGACTATCACCACACACAATGGTAGAACCAGGTAATGTAATTCCTAATTGAGGACCAATTACGTGAACAATTCCTTGATTTGGACTATTAATATCAAATAGAGTTATTCCAAAATCTTTACAGTTTTTTTCCAGTGTTTGTATTTGAATTGCAGAAGTTTGATCCAAAATTGGGAGCGACCTATCATTTGTTGGAACATTATGATCCATTGTAGCTATGGTAAGATCAGGTCGTCGAACCTTTCTGTTATTCATTCGCAATCCATCAAATGCTTGAGGGGATGTTACTTCATGCACTAAATGTCTATCAATGTAGATTAGAGATGGTTTATTTGGTTTTTCAACTATAATATGAGATTCCCAAATTTTTTCAAAAAGTGTTTTTCCCATTTTAATCCTGGTCTGGTTTGTACTTGAATAGACCACCAGCAGTAATAATTTTTCCAATGATTTCTGAGAATGGTTTCATTTTGTATATCTGATTTTTTGTAAGATTTTTGATTTCATTTGCTGAAACATCAATGTCTATCTCATCACCTTCGGATATACCATCATATGCATCTTGATCAATTTCTATAGGTAACAAGAATGCCCCATCTACTGCATTTCTGTAAAAAATTCTTGCAAAGGACAATGCAAGTACTGCCTTTATTCCCGAATGAGATAAAGCAATTGGCGCATGCTCACGACTTGAGCCACATCCGAAATTTTTACCAGACAAAATAAAATCACCTTCCTTTACTTTAGAATGAAAATCGGGATCAAGTCCCTCCATTGCATGTGTTGCAAGTTCTGCATAATCATGAACTTTAAGATACTGACCGGGAATGATCACATCAGTGTCAATATTATCCTGTGCATATTTTATTATGTTTCCCTTCATTACAAATCCCTCGGATCAGTTATCTTCCCTGTAACTGCAGATGCAGCAGCAACTAGTGGGGATGCAAGATATGTTTGAGATTCAACATGTCCCATTCTTCCGGGGAAGTTTCGATTAGTAGTACTAATGCAAATTTCATCTTTTGCTAATACACCCATGTGAGCGCCACAACATGCACCACATGTAGGAGGTCCTACGGTAACACCAGCATCCAAAAATATTTTCAAAAGACCATTCTCCATTGCACGCTTGTAAATTGAAATAGCTGCTGGTAAAATTTCTGTTCTAATCTTTACTTGTCTTCCTTTGAGAATTTTTGCAGCTGCTACCAAATCTTCATATTTTGCACCAGTGCATGAACCAATATACGATTTATCCAATTCAACACTAGGTGCTTCTCTTACAATTGAGATGTTTTCAGGAGAAAACGGTTTTGCAACAGTTGGCTCCATCTCTGATGCCTCATATTCAAATATTTTAGAATATTCTGCATCATCATCACCTTTAATCAAATTAAAATTCGCAGCACCACGACTAGAAAGATAATCAACTACTTTTTGATCAGGTTCTACAATTCCATTTTTTGCACCAGCTTCTGTAGTCATATTACATAGTGTCAATCTACTTTCAACGGACATTTCTTCAACACCGCTTCCACCAAACTGCATTGTTCTGTATGCACCACCATCAGTTCCAATCTCCCCAATAATTTTTAGAATCAAATCTTTTGCCATCACATGATCGGGTAATTTTCCATTTAGTTTAAAGTACATAGTTTCAGGAACCTTAAACCAGATCTTCCCATTAAGCAAAACATAAGCAATATCTGTATGTCCTAAACCACATGCAAATGCACCCAATGCACCAGTAGTGTTTGTATGAGAATCCCCACCAACATAGACTTCACCTGGCATAACCATTGCTTCTTCGTGAGATATTGTATGGCAAATTCCATATTGCCCCATTCCATATTTGAAGTGTTTTTCAATTCCGTATTGCTTAGTAAAATTGGATAGTTTTACAATATTTTCAGCTGATACTTTTTCTGCTGATGGCACAAAATGATCTTCTGCAACCCAAACTTTTGTTGGATCCCATAACTTATCAACTGAGATTCCTTGCTTCTTTAGTTTATCAAATACCTTGATTACTCCAGGTCCAGAGACGTCATGAACCATTACCTTATCAACATTGGCAAAAATTACATCATCAGGGGAGACTGAAGACTTTCCAGATGCACGTGCAAGGATCTTCTCAACAATGTTCATAATCCAAAAGACTTGTTCTACAGATTAAAAGCTTTACAGAATCCCCAAGTATCAGATCATACTTTCAGCATGTTCTGATTTACTAAAACTTTCTTTACAGAATCAAGATACTGCTTTCTGGTAGTTGGGATTGATTTCCATTTAGATACCATTATAGCATCTAAATTCTCATAAACCAGAGTAATTTCTGTTCCTGATTCTAATTTTTCTTTTGCAATATTTACTAGTTCTTGAATTCGTAATTGCCTTCTCCAAGTTTGTACACAATCAGCCATCAAAGTTTTTTGAATTTAATGAACTAAAAGTATCACTATCAAATCATAACAATTTGAGATTTAACAAGGTAAGATCACTTTATTCTGTATCGAAGTATAGCTAAAACGGAATTATCAAGTTCTAGTTTTTTGATAACTTTTTGGGAAGATGCAAATTCTATTTTGCACGAAGTGTTTTTTGCAGCCTCTAGCATCTTTAGAATTTTTTTAAATTGAGAATCAGAGTAATAATTTGATGAAACAATCAGAGTATCAACTGCCCCAATTTCTAAAGCCTTGAAAATGACACTATTTCTTTTTGCAGTAAGTCCTTGTTTGACTAGGTTTTCATATTTTTCAATTATTTCTTCAACATATTTTTTTCTGTATTGATATAGATGGTGAATTAATTTCTTTTCAATTTCTTTTTTTGATGTAGAAAAAGACAAGTTTTCAACAAATCTGCATTTTTTTGCCAACTCTGAATTAAGTTCATCATAAAATTCTGTTTTTGCAGTACCAATCCCACCCAATAAAATTAAATCAGAATCAGAATCCATCTCTAGGACTTTGTTTGCAATTTTTTTAAAGAATACATGAATTTTTGTTTGTCTCGCTCTAAGGAATCTTCCTTGACTTTGTCCTCCCTTTCTATGTCTTCCCTGCAAATCAATTCTGAGTTTGGATTCTAAAACTATCTGACTTCCATAAAATTTTTGTATTCTTGCAGTTTTTTGATCTAGTGTAACTACCAATACATTGTAATTTGTTTTTAAGATATCTTTGAATGGTTTGATAAATGGTTTTTTGCTTGCCATGTAGACATATGGAAGTTTTTTTGAGGTTCCAATCACTTTGATGTTTGCTTTGTTGTCTTTCATCCATCCAAAAATACAGAGTGTTTTTGTAAACTTGCCAACAGAAACAGGATTGTCTTTGAGTTCAGATATTTTGTTTTCAATTTTTGCTTCAATTTTTTCAAATGACTCATTTCTCTTTGTTTCCTCGAGCAAAGATATGGTTTCAAGTCCCTTGCCATACGGATAATACACTGAGATGCAAGGAGAATCAATTTGCTTAATATCATATAGAAATTGATTAATCGAAAGCCATTCAAGAGGATCTATTTCATCAGGATTTAGAAAATTTTTCACAAGTGTGACTTTTTTTCTTTCATAAATAACTAATACTATCTTTAATGAGGGATTTATCTTAAAAATTCAAAGTATTGTTCATAACAATAAAAAAGAAACATAGTTTTAGAAATATTGTGGAATTGACAGTTTTACCACTTTTAGCTGAAAGAAAGCAAGATACATTTGATATTTTTGAGACATTATTAGAAACTTTAGAAAAAAATGATACTAAATTGCAAGAAGGAGATGTTTTAGTAATTTCCACAAAATACATTTCAAATGCACAAGGAAGAATTGTGGATCTTTCAAAAATCAAAACATCAGAAGAAGGATTAGAGATTGCAAAAAAATACCAGTTAAAACAGGAAATAGCAGAAATAATTATCAGAGAATCAGACAAAATCTATGGCGGGATAGGTGGATTTGTGATCACATCAGCTGATAACATCATGGCACCAAATGCAGGTATTGACAAGTCTAATGCAAAAGAAGGCAAAGCAATTTTGTATCCTCAAAACCCCTATCTTATTTCAGAACAAATTCGCAGAAAGATTTTCTTAAAGATGCTAATTCATGTAGGAGTAATTCTTGTAGATAGTAGACTAATGCCTGCAAGAATTGGAACTTCCGGAGTTGCAGTTGCGTGTGCAGGGATTGAACCAGTTTTAGATATGAGGGCAAAAAAAGATCTTGACGGTACTCCACTAAAAGTTACTTTTCAAGCAGTGGTAGATAACATTGCAACAATTGCCAATTACAAAATGGGTGAAGGTGGTGAATCAAAACCAATTGCAATAGTAAGAAACTCAGATGCTAAACTTACAGATAGAAAGATCAGTCCTTCAGAAATGGCAATATCACCAGATCAATGTGTCTATGTTAGAGGATTATCAAATCCACCCGGACACTAGGGATTTTTTGGTTCTGCTTTAAATAGAGGTATTTTGGTGAAAAAATAATGGAGTATCTTACCACATACCCAAAGACAGTATCATTTTTTGATGGACTAAAACACAAAATTAATGTTGATAATAAACATGGAGTAGAGCAACTTCACATAGTAGTAAAGAAAAGTTTTGAAGAATTAATGAAAATCTTTACTGAAGAGGGATTCACCAAAGTAAAACTTGAACACAAGCAACCAGGACAAATTGGAAACGGTCTTAATTTAAAATTAAAAAAACCATGGGAGATGCATGTTAGAATGGTTGATCTAAAAAAAGGATTAATTGGAATTCATGCAGAAGTTGAAGTCTCAAGAGATTATCTTCAACATTTATTCTCACAGAGAACTCCAGTGGTTTACGAAGTAGAGACAATTCTAAAAAAATATCAGGTAGAGTATAGTTTTTGGCACGATAAAATTAAGAAGAATGTTAATGCCATTGTAGATAATTATAAAGTTAAACTTGCAACACCTAGCATTCCAGTTTTTGCATGGAAACCAATGTTATTTGTAATTGGAACAATTGCTGCATTTTATGGTTGGAAATATTTTAACACAATCTGGTAAATTTAGACGCCCAGACTTTCTGCTTTAGTCATTTCCAGAAATACCTTATCCCCAACTGATAGATTCATCTCTTTGTATTCATGCATTTCAAGTTTTAATTGGGTTACACCTTGCATCCCCATTCCACCACCCATTCCAGACATCATTTTGTTAAGATCCTTCATCATGTCATTCATGTTTGAGAATCCCATAACTTTAGGAGTTCCAAAAGGAGATTGGGGATTTTGAGTTGATTCTTTAAGATCTTTAATAGAGGATAATGATACTACAACATAGGGTGCGCCATCAGGTGCTGAATCAATGCTTTTTACTACAAATTCTTTCTTCATGAATATAGAAATTCATCCATGTAATTTTAATTTTAAGGTCAATTTGTCCCAATTTGCAAGGTTTGAAGCTTTAATTACAATTTTTAAGAATTCAATGTATGGCAGATGTATTAAAAACAACACTGAGATACTATGGAATTTCTCCGTGGGAGATCGAAGTACTCTATGGATTTCTAAATTCACATTTTACAATTATTCAAGATGAGATTGAACAGGATGATGAGAATTTTGTGAGTTCATTAGACATGGAAATTCCACTTGCATTTAATGAAGAATTCTTTCAATGGTTTGACTTTAAACGATGGGAGAATGTAAAGTCAGTTTTCAAGGAGATGAAGAGAAGGAGAGGTAGCGGTAATGCATTAAAGGTTAAAATTAATTTTGCAGGAAATCCGAGAATAGTTTTCAGTATTGATGTAGAGGATAAACAGTGGTTTGATAACGCAATCGAAAAGATTGATTTTGTTTTAGAATTGATTCCTCATCACCTTGATCCCCAAAAACTCCCTACAGAAATTTCAGAAATTATCTACAAGTTTGATTCAAAATCAATTAGATGGAGGCTAGATACAGCATCATCTGAAAATAAAAAATATATTTTTAGTGGAAACACTTGGAAAGAAATTATTTGAGATCTTTTTGTAGTGGCTCTAGTAATTCATGTAGTTCTTTGTATTTTGACTCTAAAAATTCTAAAGCATCATCAAGTTTTTTTGATTTTCCATATTTGAAGCGAATTAGTTCACGATGATGCCAAAATGTTTTGCCCTCTTCTACTGAAAGAGTTGTAAAATAATCGACGCCCTTCAAGTTATCAGGAAGTGATACATTGTGAGGAAATAACAATTCTATAATAAACCATTCATCTCCATCAGGATAATCACACCCCGTATCCACATCAAAGAAAATATGAAGCAAGTCTGATTGCATAAGGCCATCATCATTTATTGAAGGGTGTTTTATGACAGATTTTTTGAAGTCAAGATTCAAAAGTTGGGGTTCAAAGAATCCTTTGATAATAGATTTTCGAAATATTTTATTTGCCTCGTAAATATTCAAATGCAAGATACACTACTATGAAACTTGCCTATAACTTGTTAGGTCTAGAGCAGGAATCACACTTGAAGAGAATCTAAAATTGCAGAAATATCAGTGATTGGCTTGCCATTTTGGGAGATGTTTTGTTTTGCAGGAGGGTTTTCACAGTAATTTGGAATCTTGTCTTTTAGTCTTTGGTTGTAGGGCGAGATTAATTCATTTTTGTAAAAGACTCCAGTAGGTATCTTGGTATCCCACTCTAGTGATTTAATGAGGGATTGAGATAATTTCTCATTTACTTCAGCTACAGAGTCATAATGGACAACTGGATCATACCCTTGCTCTTCAAGTTTGTAAATTCGTGAATGTCTTTTTTGTGCCTCATCAACTAAATCAGTACCAGCATACCAATCTCTAGTATTGATATCATTGTAAGTGGGGCATGGCTGCAACACATCCAAAAAGGATAATCCTTTGTGTTTAACTGCCTGAATAATTAAAGATTTTAGATGTTTAATGTCATAAGAATATCCACGTGCAACAAAAGTAAATCCACTTGCAACTGCAAGACCTATTGGATTAACATTGAAATTGGTATTTGGTGAGGGCAATGATTTTGTTTGTTCTCCTAGTTTCAGAGTTGGTGATGCTTGGCCCTTTGTTAATCCATAAACACCATTATCAAAAATAATGTAAGTCATATCGACATTACGTCTTCCAGCTGCTACAAAATGACCTGCGCCAATTCCCAAGCCATCACCATCACCACCAGCAGCGATTACTGTCATCTCAGGATTTGCAATCTTTGCACCTTGTGCAAATGTCAAAACACGACCATGTAATGTATGAACACCATAAGTGTTGATAAAATGTGACGTCTTACCAGAACAGCCAATTCCCGAAAAGATTGTTGCTTTGTCTCGCTCTATTTCCATCTCAGCTAATGCCATTTGAATGGCATTGACAATACCAAAGTCCCCACATCCAGGACACCAATCGTTGTGCACATCTGTCTTATAGTCTGCAAGTTTAAGCGCCATGCATCAAGACCTCCCGTTTTTCGGCTTTGCCGTCAATAATTTTTTTAAGTGAATCATAAACTTCAGTACTAGTCATGGCTCTACCAGAGTATTTTAAGATGAAGTGATCAATATCACGTCCAACATTTTGTTTGAATAATTTTCCCAGTTGTCCTGAATGATTAGCTTCAATATCGATTATGGTCTTTGCATCTTTGAGCAATGCAGTTACATAATCAGCTGGAAATGGATTCATGAGTTTTATTTGCACATACCCGATTGAGATTCCTTCTTTTTTTAGCATATCAATGGCATCAAGAATAGGACCTTTTGCAGAACCCCATGAAATTATAGTATTCGCTTCAACTCCAAAAGACAATGCTTGTTGGGATTCTGGGATTTCTTTTAAGATTAAATCTAGTCGGGACATTCTTTTATCCATCATTTTTACACGTAAAATTGGGTCTTCTGTGATGTGGCCTAATTCATCGGATTCATCACCTGTATTCCAAAAGACTCCATTATCAAGTCCCAATCTAGAGCGGGGAGATACCCCATCATCAGTAAATGCAAATCGCCTATACTCACCTTCCACTTTTTCTAATAATTTACCACGATTGACTGTTATTTTTTGAGGATCAAATCTTTTGCAAGTAATCACAGAGCTTGCATGGAATTTATCCATCATGTGGATTACTGGGACTTGGAAAATGTCAGCGTAATTGAAGACATTACCTGTATCGTAAAAGCTCTCCTCAATGTCACCTGATGCATAAACAATCTTTGGAAAGTCTCCATGGCCGGCATATACTGCAAAGAGTAAATCATCTTGGCCATGTCTAGTTGGTAGTCCAGTTGACGGACCACTTCTTTGATAATTTGTAATTACAATTGGGACCTCATTCATTCCTGCCCATCCAAGCATTTCAGTCATCAATGCAAATCCCGGACCAGAAGTACAGGTTGCAGCACGTGTTCCAGTTAATGCAGCACCAATTGTCATCCCCATTGCAGAAATTTCATCTTCGCATTGAATTACTGCAGTGGAACCTGGCCTATCTCCACTTACTTCAACAATTTCGTTTGATTCAAGAAATACAGATTCGTCAGATGCTGGTGTAATTGGATAGTATGGTTGCATTCTACAACCACATGCCATCTTACCAAGTGCAGTTCCTTGAAATCCTTGAACTAGAATAGTGTCAGGTTCTTTTTCAGTTCCCGTTAGTAAATGATTGAATGATTCAAACTTTGCAGATGCATAATTATATGAATAAGTTGCAGTCTCTTGATTAATTTTTGCAATCTCTGCTTTTTTTGCAAAAATTTCTCCAATAGTTTTATTTAATGAATCAGGAGGCATTTTAACCAATCCTAAAGATAATGCAACGCCAATCACATTGAACATTCTAACCAATCCTTTGAGTCTCGGATTTTCAAGTTCTTCAGCAAGTGTTGCAAGAATGGATTTGAAAGAAACAGGATAGAGTTTAACCCCTTTTTCTTTGGCAATCTCTAAAACTCCTGCAATTGTAAATGGTTTATTTTTTGATTCTAATTCTTTGTGCAATCTTTCTTTGAATGGAGCATCTAATGTGTTAACATCATCTGTTTTTGATTTTTCTAAATCAGAATCATAAATAATTCCGCCACCAGAAACTACTTCATCAAAATGACGAAAGAGGGTTTCAGCATCAAATGACACCATCAAGGTTACATCATTAATGTTTGAATTAATTTTCTCATCACAAATTCTTACTGTAAAGTAACTATGCTCACCCTTGATATTAGAATAAAACTCTCTTTTACCAAATATCTGATATCCCATCTCAGCGCAAACTTTGGAGAAGATATTTGCACCTGACTCAACACCACTACCTTGTGGACCGCCTATTAACCAGGTAAAATCAGCCGTGCTCACAGTAAATTACCTCTTCTTTGAAGTATAATATTCTGTATTATCAAAATGATCAACCCCCAGTAGCTGCATCAAACAATGCACATTCACATTTATCGCGTTCTCCACAATAAGGACAAACACATCCGCATTTGTCAATAGAATTGCCACACTCTACACAAATGGCAAAATCTTCCTCTTCTTCTTCGGCTTTCGAAGACATAAGTGATTTAGAAAGAAATCGTATAAATGGTTTGAGATGAATCTCAAGACTGATGAAAAACAAAGTCTTTCTTACAAGAACTTTGCATGATTTTGCATTAAAAGAGTTAAAGAAAAAATATCAGGTTGAAATTCATTCGGGAAAAATTCCAATTCCTCAAACAAAGCTTCGATCAAAAATAAAAGAGGTGGATGGAATCATCTGTTTCCCATATGATAAAATCAATAAAGATACAATTGATCTAGCAAAGAATCTAAAAGTGATCAGCACCTATAGTGTGGGTTTTGATCATATTGATGTTAATTATGCAAAGAAAAAGAAAATTCGTGTCGGATACACTCCAGAAGTACTAACTGATGCAACAGCTGATTTAGCATTTACCCTATTACTAGATGTGCTAAGACGAGTCTCTGAGGGAGATAGAATAATCCGTGAAGGTAAATGGAAAGAAATCTACGGAGCACATGATTATGTTGGAGTGGATCTACAAGGAAAGACTCTCGGCATACTAGGCCTAGGTAGAATTGGCAGAACTCTTGCAAAGAGAGCAAAAGCATTTGACATGAAAATCATTTATCACAATAGAAATCGCATCTCAAAATCCAAAGAAAAAGCAATGGGTGTAAAATATACCTCATTTGAAAAACTAGTCACACAAAGTGATGTTTTGTCAATTCATGTCCCCCATACAAAAGAGACAGATCATTTGTTTAACATGAAAGTTTTTAGAAAAATGAAAAAATCAGCATTTCTAATTAATACGGCAAGAGGAAAAATTGTAAATGAAAAAGAACTTGCAATTGCACTGAAGAAAAACATCATTGCAGGTGCAGGATTAGATGTCTTTGAAGAAGAACCAATGAATAGGAAAAATCCATTAATCAAATTACAAAATGTTGTCCTTGCACCACATATCGGCAGTTCAACAAAAGAAACTAGAGCAAAGATGGCCCAAATTACGGTCAAAAATTTGAATCTAGGAATGAATGGGAAAAAGCCGATCTATTCAGTTGGATATTGACTTTTACGCTTGAGTGATCATCTAAAACAATGTGCGGTTTTTATATTCAAATCTCCATATAATATTAGATTGAAAAAATTCAAACATACTAATGAAGAATTAGAATTAGCTAAATTACAATCTGAAAAAGAAAAGAAGAAAAAAGAATTAGAATAGTATTTTTTCTCCTTGTCTTTTTCAGACAAGGTTTTTTTTAAAATTTAATTTTGGATGAGAATTTTTGTTTTAATTCATCATATGCGTTCTTTCTTGCAGGAATTAGTTTTTTAGAATCATCATACATTTTTGTAAAAAATGCCGCTAAAACACGTTCTTTATTGTCATCAAAGAACTGCACACTAAAACTAGTTCTTTCAGGCTTTACTTCTTGAACAAATTCTGCAGATTTTATTTTTTCAGAATTTACATGCATATGTGCAGGGCCATCATTATCCCCTATAGTAATCCATTTTTCTTTTTGTCTGATACTAAGTGAATTGCTTCTAGTTTCACTTGTGGCACCATTATTTTTTACTATTAGTAAAACGTCATCATTTGCCACTATGTCAGATAATAAATCAAAAAGCATCATAATCTATTCTAAACAAAATTATTTCAATTTTTAGATGGTTTCATGTCAATTTGAACAAAATCATCGGAATCGCCATGAACACAATCAGTTCCAACTGCTTTTACTGGTGAAAAGATAATTTTTCCATTAAGGATTTTGCCTTCATTTTGAAGCACTCCAATTTTTCCTGAAACTATTTTCTTGTGTTTTTGGCATGTGACCCCAAACATGTATTCATCTTGCTCAGCCACAATAGACACAATAAATTCTGGTGGGTTAACGCATTGTTTTCCCTCTTCCATTACTGAACATCTATCAGGTAACACAAGTTTAATTGAAATTTTATTGGATATTAATCTTAATTATCATAGATTCGATTTATTATTGAGAAAAATGTACTAAAACAAGGTCAATGGCACATAATTTTGATGTAATAATTATCGGAGGCGGGATTCTCGGAACATCTATCTCATATTTTCTATCACATCTAAACAAATCAAAAAAAATTGCAGTAATTGAGCAAGAACATAATGTTGCATTCCACACCAGCGGTAGAAACACAGGAAAAGTTCATGCACCGTATTTGTACAATCCTGAAAAGAAACAATTGTTTGCAAAAGCTGCTTTTCATGGATATGAGATGTGGGAAGAGTATTCCAAATTAAGAAACTTGCCTTTCAAAAAAGACGGAGTGATAGAAGTTGCATTGGACAAAAAAGGTAATTCAGTTCTTGAAAAATATCTAAAGTGGGGTAAACAAAATGGGTTAGAAGACAAAGACATCAAACTAATGGACAGCGCAGAGCTTAAAAAAATAGAACCTGAAATAAAATGTGAATCAGCACTATATGTTTACAAAGATGGGTCAACAGACTATTCAATATTTACAGATTCAGTTATGAAAGACAGTGAATCTAGCGGAACTAAATTCATTTTAGACACAAAGGTAACAAAAATCAAAAAAGAGAATGGTAAATGGAAGATCACACTAGATGAACAACATGAAGTATTTACAAAATTTCTAATTAATGCTGCAGGAGGAGAAGCAATCAATATAGCTCATGACGTAGGAATTGCAGAAAAACTCACAGATGTCCATTTTAGAGGAGAATATTGGAAAGTCCCAAAAGAATACCACAACTTGACTAAAACAAGCGTATACTCTGTTCCAGAATTTCCAGATTATCCATTTTTAGATCCTCACTGGATTATCAGAGTTGATGGAAGTTGTGAGATTGGTCCAAATGCAGTTCCTGTATTTAGCCCATATGGATACAACAAAACAGAAAACATCAAAGAGTTTATTCCAAAGATGTTAGAGATGCTAGGTTCTGGTGCAAGAAAAGCGATTTTTGACAAACAATTTCAAGAGCTTGCAATCAATGAGATTCAATCATCAATGTCAAAATCAGCAATGATTTACAGAGTAAAAAGATTTCTACCGAAGATTGATGCAGACAAAATTACAGAGAAAGGTACTGCAGGAATTAGATCATCAGTAATTGATGAGGATGGAAAGTTTGTGCCAGATGTTATTCTAATTGATGATGAGACATCGTTTCATATTCTAAATTACAACTCACCAGGTGCCACGGGTGCATTACCATTTGCATCACACATCATTAATCATCTAAACACAAAGGGGCTATTTCAGAGTGAAAATATCGATGCTCAATGTGGGCCATGGAAATTTTCGGAAATCATTGAGAAACTAGAGAGATAGCCAAAGATTAATCAAACATTTTGCTGATTATAAGATGAAATCATTGTTTTTTACAACTAAGAGTAAATCAAATAATTTAATACTTGAACATTAACAACACTTCTTAACAAATACAATGTCAAAGAATTTCAAAAATATAGCAGTTGCAATAATCACACCAACCCACACAAAAAAGTCATTTGATGTAGGGCTTGAACTAGCAAAAAAAGTTGGCTCAAATTTGACTATCATTGAGTGCATGTATAAAATTCAACCAAAGTTGTATTTTTTTGAAACAAAATCCGATAAAAAAATTGCTCAAAAACAGATTTCAAAATTAAAGGCTGAATTGGTGAATTGGAAAAAAATTGCTCAAGATCAAGGAATAAACATTAAGACAAAATTTGCTTTAACAGATTCCATATCACATTGGGTTATCGATTATGTCAAAGATAATAAAATTGATCTCTTAATTGTAGACTATCCCAAACTATCGATGGTAGAAATGTCACTATATGACGACATTATTAACGCGATTCATCATGAATCCCATTGCCATCTTTTAACCACAAAACCCTAAGAAAATCCAAATTTACAATCGTATTTTAAGATCTTTAAAATATCCAAAATAATGATTAAGAAGGAGATTTTAGGGATATCCGCAGTTCTGCTAATCTTTACATTCTCTCCTGTATATGCACAGCACCATTCAGGGTCTTTGGCACCACCAGTAGATTTTGATGGGTTAAAAGTCGCTTTAATCACAATATTATCTCCAGAAGATTATTCATTTCCAGATGCAAAGAATCCAAACTTGTCAATCAGATTCTTTGACAGTGAAACTAATACAAACATCAAAAGCGTAACATATCGCGTTCAAATTTTCCACGAAGACAATCTTGTTGCCAATGAATATTTTTTCGATGATGATGGCAGATTAGATTTAGAAATTAAACCAAAAACAGACTGCCTAGAAAAAGAACTTTGGAAATGTACAAAGTATTTTGGTGAAAAACACGCAATTGCAGGCGCATACTATGCTAGAGGAGAATCGATTCCAGTAATTCAAGGTCCTGTTTTTGATAAAAGCGGACAATACAATGTCAAAGTATCAATTGTAGGCGCAACAAATCCCAAAACAATGACTGTGAAAGATATTCTTTTTGAGACTTTTGTTAGTATTCCACAAAAAGAGATTTTTCAAATAAAAGATGCCAATGCTCAAGAATTTCCCATAGAAATTAAATCGTATGATGGTGAAGTATCCAATTTTATTTTTGATGAGGAGTCATCAAAGATATCATATGAATTAGAAAGTGGCAAGCATGTTCAACATCATGATGCAAACAGAAAGCAGTTAATTACCATGCAAAAAGATTTTTTGTCATTTAATGAAGGGTATAACGTAGAAGTATTTGTTGAAGGAGTTAAACTGAAAAAAGATTTAGTTGAATTTGATAGTTCATCACCTACTGAAAATATCATTAGAATTAGCATTCCAAAAGAAGACAACCATGATTCAGATCATCCATTAAAAGTGGAAATTGTGTCAGGTGATGCAATAAATCCACATAATCTTGGTTTTAATTTTCAGAACGGTTTTTCTGCAAATGTATCTTGGGATTCAAAGTTAGAAGCAGGTGAAAAAATTCCATTCACATTTTCGTTTTTTGATAAAACAAATGATCCTGCAGAAAACATACTCTTTGCATACAGCATTACAGATTCCGCAGGAAATGAAATTTGGTCAAATATTGGAGAGTCACAAGAGCATCTTGGAATTTTAGCTCCACACGGAGTATTGCAAGAGGCAGTTTTGATTCCAATTAGTGACAAATACCAATTGAAACTAATTCTGACTGGTCAAAACTCACAAAATTTTGTAGAGTTTTTCACAGCAAAATCAGATTTTAGCATATCTCAATCACCCCCACAAGAGGAATCAACTTCATCTGTTCCATCATGGATAAAAAATAATGCCGGCTGGTGGTCTGAGGGAATTGTAGGAGATCAAGAATTTGTTCAATCCATTCAATTTCTAATTATAGAAGGAATTCTGAGTGTCACAGTAACTGAATCAGTCACTACAGAATCTCAAGATATTCCCATTTGGGTAAAAAATAATGCAGGTTGGTGGTCAGAAGGTTTGATATCTGAGAGAGATTTTGTGAAAGGAGTAGAATTTTTGATCAGTCAGGGGATAATTAGAGTGAATTAATGTTTCAAATCATAACATCAAATTGCTAAAAAATTAATTAAGAAAAAATAGAATGCATTATCAAAATCATTTAGTGTTTGCTGCTTTCTTCAATGCTTTTTGATAATTTGCTTTCTTTTTGCGTGCAGATTTTTCTGCAGTTTTTAGAGCCTTCTTTACGCTTTTGATCTTGTTATCTGCTTGGAGAAGTTCTCTTTTTCTTTTGTTAGCTACTAGTTGAGCTCGTCTTTTGGCTTTACTTACTGTGCGTTTAACTTTTCTCACAGCTTTCTTTCCTTTTGTGACAGTTCTCTTTGCTTTGCTAGTAGTTTTTCTTACAGCCTTTTTGATTTTTCTAGTGGGTTTTCTTTTGGCTGTTCGTTTTCTTGCTGCCATGGTCTATTCCAAAATAAAGTGAACTAAATAGCATGTACGTCAGAAATTTTTCAGGTCAACTCAAAGATTTTTACTGTAAATTAAAAATTATTTAGAAAAAAATACTTTGAGTTGATCGATTTTTTTACATAATTATAATTTCTCACACTTTCCACCTGCTTTCTTCCAACTTTTTCCACCTTGACGTTTACATTGTGATTTTGTTACTTTTCTTGCAAGAACACCTTTGCAGCAGTTTTCAAGATAACAGGTTCCCAAAGGGGTTTTAGTAGTAGTTTTTTTGTGTAAAACTGATTTTTTAGATGTATTTGTTGATTTGACTCTCCCTAATGAAAGAGAAGGAGTTTTTTTAACAATACGTTTACGTTTAGAGATCAATGGTTTTTTTATTTTTGGAACTTTGGGTTTTCTAATAACAGGTTTACGTATTGACACAAAATTAAATATGTAAATTACTATAAAACAATTTTAATTAAAATGATATGAAAAATTAAATTTTAAATCTCATATCTGGTTGAAATATGTGTGTCAAAATTAGAATATGTAATAATGATCGGTGTTGCTCTAAGTGGAAAGACCACATACATCAAGGCAAATTTTGATCATGAGCGTGTGGCTTTATCATTTTTTGATAACGATAGAAAAAAAGAATTGAAATACATTGAAAAATGTCTTGGAGAAGGAAAAAGCGTTGTTATTGACGATACCAATCTAACTAGCAACATTCGAAAACAACACATTGATCTAGCAAAAAAATACAATGCCAAAGTAAGAGGTATCTTGATGAATACCTCAAGAGGATTACTTGAAAAAAGACAAAAAAGCAGACGAGAACCATTTCCATTAGCAGTGATTTACAAACAACTCAAAGAACTAGAAACGCCAGTAAGTGATGAAGGCTTTGATGAACTTATTGTAAAAAAAGACTATGAACAACCCAAAGACACATGATCATTGCAGTGTTTTGATAAATAATCAAATTAGGATGGCGCCGGGAGGGAGATTTGAACTCCCGTTCCCTTGCGAGAACGCGCTTTATGGTTTAACAATTTCCAGGCGCGCGCCCTACCAGGCTAGGCGACCCCGGCACAAGTCTAACGACAAGAGTACTCGGTAAAATGTGATTATAAATTATGTTACTTTTGAAATCCTACTTCCAGATTGTAACTGTAGTTGATTTCTCTACTTGATTTCCTTTTTCATCTAGGCCCTTTGCAGATATTTTGTATAGACCCTCTAAAGCAGCATCACCATCATTTTTGATTTGATCCCAAGATAATTCAATTTCATCACCAGGTGCAAGATTTGAAATAATTTGTGTACTAATTGGAGTATACATCAGTATCCCTGACAATCCAGTTATTCTAAGACCATATGATGTATCATTGAATGTTATTGGAATTGTTCCAGAATTTACAATTCGAATTTTAATCTCTTCGCCTTTTTTAAAATCAAATTTTTCAGTAACTAGAGAAATAGAAGGACCTTCAACATAGACTAGTTGATTTGTATTTTTAACATCCATCAAATAAACACCAAATGCAAAACCTGAAACTACTCCAATTATAATAAAAATTACAAGACTTTTTGCTAGCATGGCTTTGGAATAATTTAGTTAATCCTTTGGATGAGTAGGCTTTGTTCTCCATTTTTTAGGATATGTGTTTGGAGCCATAATGATTCTCCTTGTTTCAAATGCATATCCCTTTGTGGCATCACGGATCTCTTCTTCAGACATGGTAGATTCGGCCAAAGCTACTGCCTCTCCTTTTTGTGTGTAGACTCCAACAAGATCACCTTTCTTTAGATTTGGAGAAATTTTTAAAATTCCAGGAATTGCAAGTTGAGCTCCATGGCACATTGCATCTACTGCAGAGTCCCGAATAACTACTGACTTTAATTCACTTAGTGCATATTCTACAGGTTTTATCATTTTCATCAACCTTGATTCATCTTGGTTCTCTTCCCACAATGCAAATGCATTTGCCAATTCATGAAGAGTGACTAGTCCATCAGTTTCATAAAATTGATCCACCCTAGATCTTCGAAGCTCAATCATGGTAGCTCCTGGTCCTAAAATCTCTCCAATATCATAGTATAATTTTCTAATATACGTTCCAGCCTCACACAGCACACGAGTTAGGAGCAATCTTTCTTTTTGTTCAATTAATTCAAATTCATAAATGGTTCTAGTTCTGGTTTGTCTTACAACTGCTGAACGTTGAGGTGGTTTTTGAAATATCTCGCCTTTGAAAGAATCAATAATCTTAGATAGTTTTTCTTTTGATGGAAGTGAATGTACACGTCCCAATGCAACATATTCTTTAGGACCTAGCAGTAAAACACCCAATGCTTTTGTTGCCTCACCTAACCCCAGTGGTAATACTCCTGAAACCTGAGGATCAAGGGTTCCACTGTGACCAATCTTTGGAAGTTTTAAAATTCTTTTTGCCCATGCAACTGTTTCATGACTTGTAGGACCTGGAGGTTTATCCAATAGAATGATGCCATAGTTTAGCAATTGCTCAAGTGAACGTTTGTCATAATATGTCCCATAAGAATCATCAGTGATGTCCTGATCAATTTCAATTAGATTTTCAAGTTGTTTTAGGGTCATAGTAATTTTCTCACAGTTTCTTTTGCAACATCAATTACTTGTTGGGCTGATAGATGATCTGTATTAATAATCAAGTCAAATACAGATTTATCCTCACCAAAATCAAAATCATAAAGTTTTTTGTACAATGCCTTATTTTTGTTAAATCTCTCTTTTGTGATTTCATATGCTTGCTGAGGGCTCATGTTATCCCTTGTTTGCATTCTTTGAGTACTACTTTCATGTGAGCCTTCCAACCAAATTTTAATTCCGTCTGAGATTAACCAAGGCAAAGTGTAACTAGTGATCACCACACCACCTTTCTTGAATAGTAAAGTTAATTTTTCATCGAGTGCTCTATCATATTTTGAATCATTTTCACGTTTATTGAGAAAACTCATTCCTTCTTCAGTATCCCACCAGTCGTCTCCATCAGATTGATATCCTTCCTCTATTGCCATCTCTTTTAGAACATCACCACCACTAAGATATTCTAGTTGAAATTCTTCTGCCAATCCTTTGGCAACAGTTGTTTTACCTACTGCAGGAGGGCCAGAGATTACTATAGATTTTGTCAACTGAGATCCATCGAGGTTTTCGTCAGTTTCATAATAATGCCACTAAATGCAATAGATGAAAGGAAATACCAAGCCCAGAGATACAAAGAATTTTCTTGACCAAAACAAGGATCACCCTCTATCGCTGCATGTTCAGCAGTACATGTTAGTTGGAACATATCACCTGGGATTACATTTAGTGGGATGGGGGATATTGCCACAGTATATGAAAACAATTGAGGCAGTACAAAATAAAATATCAAAATTAATGGAACAAAGGTAATCATCATCGGACGCATATTCATCTGCATCATCTCCATAGACATTTTGTTCATGTATGCAGATTTTTTTCCAAGTTCAGCTGCTTTTGCAGTATCTTTTGCTCTCATGGCAGCCATTCTTTCTTTTTGCCAGCCACGTGTTTCTTTCATAATTCGTTTTAGTTTTGTTTGGTCTACCATCTTCTTTCTAACACCAGCATTGAATAGATTCAACAAGATTCCAAATCCAGAAACTGCAAACATCGAAAGGATTAATCCTTTGATTATTGGATCATCACTACCAAGTGCTTGTCTTGCCTCACCACCAAAGATATCAAACTGCAGGGGAATTGATTCGATAAATAGTAGAATAAAGTTAAAGTCCATTTTTTACAGTCCTAATGCATTAATTATTTTGTCTATGGCTTCATCAATCTTTCCTTCTCTATTAAGAATATGTTTCACAGGGGAGCCTGTAAGAACAGTACATGCAGATATCATTGCAGATTGAATATCTAATTCCTTATTTATATTAGGAAGAGTGATTTTGTCACGATTTCGTGTTTCGTCTTTCATTCGTCGGTTGTAGATCTCTTCAGGTTTTGCTGAAACTGAAACAAAGTTTGTGGGTTTAATAATTTTCAAAACATGTTCAGGTAATCCTGGATAGTAACCCTCAGGTGAATTGATAAATGCATGAGTGTCGACTATTACTACTTGCTCATCATATGCCGCAATTTTCTCAGCAGATGTTTTTTGAAGATGTTGTTGTTTACTTACAGGTAAATGTCTAAGCTCATCTCTATCTTTGATACCATTTTCTTTTGCAACTTCAAACATCAAAGTTCCAAAGCTGACCACATGGACAGTTTTGTTATGTTTCTTTAGGATTTCTACCATTTTTTTTAAAATTGTGGTTTTTCCTACACCTGGAATTCCTACAAGGATAATTCGCTTATTTCCTTCCAAGTAAAGCACCCAAACGCGGCATGACGACTTCTACTTGTTCTCTTACTAACTGTGTGTAATAGTTAATGAGAATATCTACCATAAGTAAAATTCCAATTCCAGAACCAAATACACCAAGAACATCAGAAACACCTGCTAGGAGGCCCAAAATCATAGAACCAATAATTGTAACTGATGGAATGTATTTGTTCAACAATGCTTCAACTGGTTTGTTTGATCTTCTAAATCCAGGAATTTGCACATCTGCATCAAGTAAGTTCTGAGCAGCACTCTTGGGGGACAAACCACCAAGCTCTACCCATAGTCTTCCAAATACAACTACAATTCCTACCATAAACAACACATATCCCACAGCACGCATTGGATCCAATGCTGCAACGTCCAAGCCTCTTGGAGGTGTCATATAGTAAATGATACCACCTATCGGAGTAGATGGACTCGTCGGGTCAAACTGCGCAATAAAGTTCATGAAGAAATTATTATTCCGCGGGTTCATGTTTGCCCACAACATCTGAAAAATGAAAACAGCATTTGCCGTAAGGGCTGATGCCAAAATTACTGGAATGTTTGATACATACATCAATTTGATTGGATACACAGCAGAGAAGCCTCTGTATTTTGTAGATACAATTGGAATCTCAATCTTCATTCCTTGTGTAAATACAAGGATTAACAAGATTCCTGCCGTCAAAAATATACCAAAGACACTCGGAAGTTGATTCGAACGGAAGAACACATTTGATAAATCACCAGTCATTATTGATTGGCCAAGATACGGAATAATACCAATCGTTCCCCCATCGCCCGCAGGTAAAGGACTAAACAAGCTCCAAAGAATCTGTTGTGCAACACCTGCCATAATGAAAAGACTGATTCCACTGCCCAGACCCCAACCTTTCTGAATTAATTCATCTAAGAACATGATGATTATGGATGCGGCCATCAGCTGTCCTATCATCACATACAAAAAGTATGGCTCTGAAACTCCAGGTCCATATACTGCAGCGGCATAAACGATTGATTCTGCAACAATTACAATGTATGTTACAATTTTAGTTGCTGTCTGAAAGATTCCTCTCTCTTCTGGTTTTTTAAAATCAAATTTTAGGATATCCGAACCCCTCAGCAATTGCATCAAGAGTCCAGCTGTAACTATGGGTCCAATTCCCAATTCAACAAGAGTTCCTTGTTGGGATGCAAAAATTACTCTAGCAAATGCTAAAAAGTCAAACTGTGGAGCTGTTGCACCAAATAATGGAGTCTGACCCATTACCATGTAGATCAGTAATGCTACCCCACACCACAGCAGTCTAGTTGGTAGTGGAATTTTCTTTTTTGGTTTTGGAACTTGAGGAAGATAGGGTTCTGCTTTGAAAACTACTTTTCGAATAATACTAGTGATAGTACCCTCAGCCATTATCTGCTAACACCTCTCCCCCAACAGCTTTTAGCTTTTCTTCTGCAGTTGCAGTGAATTGTTTTACTTTGACGGAATAGGCATTTGCTATTTTTCCGCCACCAAGGAGTTTTTCGTATCCTGCACTTGTAAGGTCTACGATCTTCTTTCCTCCTTCTTCTTTACCGAGCTTTAAGAACAAGTCATCAAGATCTCTGATGCTAGTCCATGTTTTTGTAATATTTGGGTGAGGGCGTTTAGGTGCTTCATGACCATAATGATCTGGCTCATATTTTAAAGTAGAACTCCAATGATGCTTTAGCATACCGGTAACTCCAAGACCACCTTTGTGACCACTTGCGCGGTGTTGACCTACTTGTCCCCATCCCATGTGTCTTCCGCCTCTGAGTCGTCTAGTTTTTCTCAATCTTGTTGCCATCTCAAATCATTCTCCTAACAATTGTGTCAAGTTCTTTATTTTGTCCAAGTATTCCCTTGTTTCCATAAAGTCTCTTTGTACTTTTTTTGAATCCAAGTTTTGGTGGTGCCAAGGCAAACCAAGGTTTTAGTGGTTTTAATTTAGATAGTATAGCTTTTCCTTCTGCCAATGCAGTTCCTAATTCATCAGAACTTGAAAATCCTAGTTCTTTGAGATCTTCAGGAGTAATTTTTTGATAACCACCTTTTCTTGCTTTTTTATCAATTAGTTCTTTTGCCAATGATGCATCTAGTTCAATCCAGGAAACATAGTGCTGTACTTTTCTTAGCATACCTAGAGTGTTTTCTTTGGCAGGCAAAATTGTTGCACGGTATTTTTTATCTAATTTTAGCAAAGTCATAGTATGTGTTGCCCAGTAGGGGCAATCGGCTTGGCCTTTAATTCTAACAACAAGATATGCATTTGCCATTTTCTATCAACCTTGACTAAATGTCTGTCTTAGACAGTCCAGAATTGCTTTAGAAGTAGAGTTCATCGTAGGTGTGGAGCCCTTTGCAGTAGTCCATGCATCTTTGAGACCAGCTAATTCCAATAATCGTTTAATTTTACCACCTGCAACAAGTCCTAATCCTCTAGGTGCAGGAATAATTTCAATTGTAACACTTCCACCTTTTCCCTTTACCTTGAATGGGACTGAATGTTTTTGATCACATCTGCATTCCCAACTGCCACATCCTAGTTTGATTGGGTTAACATTAAGGAAAGCTTGACTGGTTGCCTTTTCAATTGCAATTCTCATCTGTTTTGATTTACCTTGGCCAATTCCCAAGTAACCGTTTTCATTTCCAGCAGCAACAATTGCTTTGAATCTAGTCGACTGTCCGTTTGAAGTCATTTTTTGAATGATACCAACATCTACAACTTCACTTTTCAAGTCAGGCAATAGTTTCTTGATGATTCCTGATTCTTGAATTCTTAATCCCGATTCTATAATTTCTTCTAAAGATGAAATTTCCCCTGATGCAACTTTTTGACCTAAGATTGTTTTTGGAATCCAGACTTCCTCTTCTGGCTCTCTTCTTGGTCTTCTTGGACGATCTCCTCCTTTGGCTCCACCTGGTGGACCACTACCATAAACTGGTGGGCCTCGTCCTCTTTGACCTGGTTTGCCTTTAGATTGTGCAGTTTGGCTCATTTCTATTTGACCTCACTGTCGATTGTAGATTTCATTTTTGATACTTCATTTTTTACTGTAAGATGTTCACCATTGATTCTATCCTCTGGTGGGAATGTCTCTTCGTTTGCTGGTACCTCTACTCCAGCGTCAATTACTCCTTTGAGGGCTGCTGCCATTCTTTGTGTATAACGTCTTGTGCCAGTGTAAAGAATTGCATCCTTGGCACCTTGACCAAGTGCTTTCTTGCCTGCCAAATATCCAGTAAGATATGCTGCAGGTACACTTTTTCTAGACCCCTTCCATCCTTTCTCAAGGAGATATCTAGAGTGTGCAGATGCAACCACTTTATCGCCTTCCATTCCAGGCTTTAGAATTTGTACTTGAGTATTTTCATTAGTAATATTTACAGTGATAAAATCGCGTTTACCCATCAACATGGTGCCACGTTTTTTGTAATTGGTCTTTTCCTCTCTAAGTCTACGTAATATTTTCGAATAGGCCATCTATAGAAACCGAGTTTGAATCTGCTCTTATATACGTTAAGCGCGAATTAGGGCAGCAAGTAAAGCTTTCTGAGTATGTAAACGATTTTCTGCCTCATCCCAAATTACAGATTGATTTCCATCAATTACAGATGCTGTTACTTCTTGTTCTCGTTTTGCTGGAAGACAATGCAAAAAGATCGCATCAGTTTTTGCAGACTGCATTATTTTTGGATTGACTTGGTATTTTGGAAGAAATTTTTTGATTCTTTTTGGATCACTGTTGTGAATTGAAGAATATGTATCAGTAACTATAACATCTGCATTTTTAGTTGCAACAAAAGGATCAGCAGTCAATTCAATACTAGTTGATTTCTTTGCATCCTTTACTACACCTTTTTCTGGTTGGAATTCTTTTGGAGTTGCAATTGACATCTCTATTCCACAATGTGCTGCACCATAAATCATAGAGTTGCATACATTATTTCCATCCCCAACCCAGGCAATCTTTAGTCCTTTGAGTTTTTTCTTTTTTTCTTTAATGGTCATAAAGTCTGCCAAAATTTGACATGGATGAAATGAATCAGAGAGTCCATTAATTACAGGAACACTAGAGTATTCTGATAATTTTTCAATCAAGTCATGGGAATAGACTCGGGCCATAATACAATCAGTGTATCGCGAAAGGGTCTTTGCAGTATCCTCAACTGACTCTCCCCGTGAGAGCTGCATGTCATTTGCAGATAAATTAATTGCATGTCCACCTAGCTGAAACATTCCTGTTTCAAAACTTACACGAGTTCTAGTAGAGGGCTTTTGGAATATCATTGTCAGGGTTTTATTTTTCAAAACAGGTTTGGACATTCCTTTTTTGAGTTGTTTTTTTAGTTTGATTGATTCATCAATTAGTGATGAAAATTCCTTTGGGGATAGTTCCGCTAAAGTGAGTAAATTTTTTGTTTTGATTTTCATTTCTTAAAGAATCCAAACATACCTCGTTTCTTTTTAGGTTTTTCTTCTTTATCATGTTTTTGCATATCATCGTCAGTATCGTCTTGTTTATCTTTGGTGTCATCTTGGTTATCTTTGTCATCTTTTGATTCATCTGGTTTTGGCCTGCCGTCTTTAATCCATTGACGAATTTTGTTTCCTAGCTTTAATGCTTCGCTGTCTCTTTCAGGTGGCGGTACATCAAACAAGTCCGAATAAGTTGCAATATCATCATCTTTGATTCCATCAAATGGATCATCTGAAGTTGGTGTTGGTTCAGGTTCTGGTGTTGGTTCAGGTTCTGGTGTTGGTTCAGGTTCTGGTGTTGGTTCAGGTTCTGGTGTTGGTTCAGGTTCTGGTGTTGGTTCAGGTTCTGGTGTTGGTTCAGGTTC